>NZ_JBHRSA010000030.1:0-25078 GCF_042643145.1 Virgibacillus xinjiangensis | reverse complement strand
TGAAGAAAATGAATTTCAGAAAAATGAACAAAAAAATAAGGCTGTCGAGAACTTTCTCGACAGCCTGAGAAGCTGTATATTTCATACAGCTTCTTTCATTTTTCCAAAAAACAGTGAATTGCTTTGCAGTCTTTATAAAATCATTTATCATAGTACATATATTGCTTTTATGGAAGAGATTCGCTAACATGAATGAAGTATGCATGAGAGGGAGCATATGATGGAAAAAACAGAATGGTACCTTGAGTATGAGATAAAATATAACCGTCCGGGCCTCCTGGGAGATATCTCCTCTCTACTTGGAATGCTGTCGATCAATATCGTCACCATCAATGGGGTAGAAAATTCCAAGCGAGGAATGTTGATTCTCTCCAAATATGACGAGCATATCACCCGGCTGAGATCTATATTGAATACCATCGATATTATATCGGTGACCAAACTTCGTAAACCGAAGCTCCGGGACAGACTGGCAGTGAGGCATGGAAAGTATATTCACAGGGATACAGATGACCGGAAAACCGTGCGATTTGTCCGAGAAGAACTTGGTATACTTGTTGACTTCATGTCTGAGCTGTTTAAACAAGAAGGACATAAATTGGTCGGTATCCGGGGGATGCCGAGAGTTGGCAAAACGGAATCGGTGGTAGCTGCAAGTGTATCGGCCAATAAGCGATGGCTATTTGTATCCAGTACGCTTCTCAAGCAGACGGTACGCAGTCAATTGATTGAAGGGGAATACAACACGGACAACATATATATCATCGACGGGGTAGTATCCAAAAGAAGAGCCAATGAAAAACATTGGCAGCTGATCAGGGAGATTATGCAGTTGCCTGCCATTAAGGTCGTGGAGCATCCGGACATATTCGTACAGGCCACCGAGTACAACTTGGATGACTTCGATTATATCATTGAGCTGCGGAGCCATGAGGACGAAGAGATTACATACGAACCTTTTGAACAACAGCAAGACAGTCATCAGGATGGCTTTTCTATGTTTGATTTTTAAAATGGATGGTGTTTATCTATGGAAATTGGAGCAAGGCTCAGAGAGGCCAGGGAATCACAGAATCTTTCCTTGGATCGTTTACAGGAAACGACAAAAATACAAAAAAGATATCTGACTGCCATAGAGGAAGGTAATCTCCATGTCCTTCCCGGAAAGTTCTATGCCCGTGCCTTTATCAAGGAATACGCTAATGCGGTAGGCCTTGATCCGAACGAACTATTGGATGAGCATAAAGAGGAAGTGCCGGATCCTGAGGAAGAAAACTCTGTCCAGTATACAAGGATGCAGCGCAGCCGAAAGGAAAGCTCCGATAGGGGGCCGGCCATTTTTTCAGTTTTGCCGAGCATTATAACGGTATTCCTGGTTGTCGGCATTTTCTTCGCGGCTTGGTATTTCATTCAGGAAGCCATGTCCGGAGAGAGTACAGAACCGGTAGAGGAGCCGAACGACAATGTGGTCATCAATGATCCGGAAAGCGAAAACAACAGTGAAGCGGATGATGAAGAAAGAGGCAGTAATTCTGCCGAAGACAGTGGTAATGATAGAGAATCCGGTGATGAAACTGCCAGCGAAGGCAGTGGAAACGAGGATTCTGAGCCAGAAGCAAAGCCTGCATTCAATGTTATTGAACAGGGAACAGGCTATCCTCCTTTATCCCAGGTTGAACTGACAAACGCAGGGGATGAAGTCATTCTTACATTGAATGCCTCTGGCAACGGGGCTTGGCTTGAAGTAAGAGGAGAAAATAATGATAATGTTCTCTACAGTGGAACGTTGACCGGGGAAAGCGATAAGGTGGAAATTGATGTGACCGACGAAAATCAATTGAATTTTAATGTAGGCTACACACCAAACCTGGAGATTGCATTGAATGATACAGTGTTGGAGTACCCGGTCGATCCGGAAACCAAGGATCATCAGAAAATCCAGGTAGAGATCCAGTAACAAAACAGTGCAGATGAATAATTAAACCCTTCCTTGATGGGAAGGGTTTTATATCGTCGGTTTCCGGTAATAGAACTTGGAATCTTATGGATCTAGCAAATAAGAAATTTCTATCTATATATAGGAGGACACCTAGTTATGAACATACCAAACAAAATCACTTTATCCCGTATTTTTTTGATTCCCATTTTCATTATTCTTCTAAGTATCCCGTTTGATTGGGGCGAGTGGACGATTGGTGAAGAAACCCTTCCTGTATCCCACTTCGCTGCCGCCTTACTGTTTATTATTGCTTCTACGACAGACTGGATTGATGGTTATTATGCAAGAAAATACAACCTTGTTACAAATCTTGGAAAATTTTTGGATCCTTTGGCAGATAAACTGCTTGTTTCTGCTGCCCTGATTCTATTGGTGGAAATGGGCATGGCCCCAGCATGGGTAGTTATCCTGATCATCAGCAGAGAATTTGCAGTTACAGGTCTACGTTTGGTTGCAGCTGGAGAAGGGTTAGTACTTGCAGCTAGCAGCATGGGGAAACTAAAAACGGTTACCCAGATTGTAGCGATCTCAGCATTACTGCTCCATAACTTTCCTTTTTCCTATATTGGACTGCCGTTTGATATCATCATGCTCTATGCTGCACTGTTCTTCACCGTCTATTCTGGTGTGGACTATTTTATAAAAAATTGGCATGTAATGAGGGATTCTAAATGACGAAACCGTTGAAAGCTGAAATCATTGCCGTTGGTACTGAATTGCTGCTTGGGCAGATTGCCAACACCAATGCCCAATGGCTCTCTAAGCAGTTTGCCGCAACAGGAATAAATGTCTATCAGCATGCAGTGGTAGGGGACAATCTGGATAGAGTAACAGCGGTTTTCGCGGGCGCACAGAAAAGGTCTGATATAATCCTGGTTACTGGAGGGTTGGGGCCGACAGAAGATGATCTGACAAGAGAAGCTTTCCAAAAAATCAGCGGCTTGCAAATGGTAGAACATGCTTCTTCGATGAAAAAAATAGAAACTTTCTTTAAAGAAAGACAAATGGATATGACACCAAACAATCGAAAACAGGCCCGTGTTTTTGCTGGGGCAAAGGTATTGGAAAATAAAGCGGGAATGGCTCCGGGCATGATCGTCGAGCATGCAGGCAGAACCTGGATTTTTCTCCCGGGGGTTCCCCGGGAAATGAAATGGTTGACGGAACATGCTGTGTTGCCTTATTTACAGCAAGTGAAAGGAATGAAGGGGGTCATCAAGTCAGCGGTCCTCAAGTTCATTGGAATTGGTGAATCCTTGCTGGAAGATAAAGTCAGCAGTTTGATTCAGGCTCAGAGCAATCCCACTATTGCCCCTTTGGCACAAGAGGAGGGAGTCGTCATCCGCCTTACTGCCAAAGCAGATACCATGGAGGAAGCAGATGAGCTTATAGAGGAAACAAAACAGCAGATACTAGCAAAAGTTGGAAAGCATTTTGTGGGAATGGATGAGGACTCCATAGAAGAGCAGGTGGTGTCGCTGCTGAAAGAAAAACATAAACAGATAGCTGCTGCTGAAAGCCTCACTGGCGGAATGTTCACAGAGAGGCTTGTCTCTGTAGAGGGGGCTTCCAAGGTGTGTGCCGGCGGGATTGTATCCTATACTGAGGAAGTCAAGAAAAATGTGCTTGGAGTTTCTGAAAAAACAATCCGGGAAAATGGGACTGTCAGCAGGGAATGTGCCATGGAAATGGCTGAAAGAGTCCGCCAGAAACTAGGAGCGGATATAGGAATCAGCTTTACTGGCGTTGCCGGGCCAGAAGAGGTGGAGGGCCATCCTGCGGGAACCGTTTTTATTGCCATCATGCCTAGGGACGGTATGGTTTCAGTTGAAAAGTTCACCCTCCATGGGACGAGGAACTCTATTAGAAAAAAAGCTGTTCTCAAAGGTTTGCAACTTATTTTTGAGGCATTGAATTGATTTTTTGCTGATTCCGGATGCTGTAAAGTAATTTCTTAGACTGTTTCATGTGTCTATTATTCTATTTCTTATCGGAAAGAGGCCCGGAAATAGGAGAACATTTATTCGTTTTTTCTTGGCAAATCTATTAAAACCATGTATGATAGGAATAGATGATTAAAGGAGGCAACCATATTGAGTGATAAAAAACAAGCTTTAGATATGGCTTTGAGACAAATAGAGAAGCAGTTCGGCAAAGGGTCCATCATGAAGATGAGTGAACAGGGAGAACAGAAGATAGCAACCATTCCAAGCGGGTCACTCGCGTTGGACGTAGCACTGGGAATCGGCGGCTATCCGAGAGGAAGAGTAGTAGAAATTTACGGACCGGAGTCTTCCGGTAAAACGACTGTAGCACTCCATGCGATTGCAGAAGCACAGCAAAAGGGCGGGCAAGCTGCTTTTATCGATGCTGAGCATGCTCTTGATCCAACTTATGCAAGGGCTCTAGGTGTAGATGTGGATGAACTCCTGCTTTCACAGCCGGACACCGGGGAACAAGCACTGGAAATTGCGGAAGCGCTCGTACGTAGCGGGGCTGTAGATATCATTGTTGTCGACTCTGTTGCAGCACTTGTTCCTAAAGCAGAGATTGAAGGAGAGATGGGGGATGCCCATGTCGGTCTTCAAGCGCGCCTCATGTCTCAGGCACTAAGAAAGCTTTCTGGTGCCATCAACAAATCGAAGGCGACAGCGATTTTTATCAATCAGATTCGTGAAAAAGTCGGCGTGATGTTCGGCAATCCAGAAACCACTCCGGGTGGACGGGCGCTGAAATTCTATTCTTCTGTCAGGTTGGAAGTGCGCCGTGCTGAAAGTTTGAAACAGGGTAACGATATGGTCGGAAACAAAGCAAGAATCAAAGTGGTTAAAAACAAAGTGGCTCCACCATTCAAACAAGCTGAAGTCGATATCATGTACGGTGAAGGCATTTCCAAAGAAGGTGAAGTGCTGGATATCGGTTCCGATCTTGATATCGTCCAAAAAAGCGGTGCATGGTATTCCTATAACGAGGAAAGGTTAGGCCAGGGCCGGGAAAATGCCAAGCAGTTCTTGAAAGAAAATGAAGATATCATGTCAGAAATACAAACAGCAATCCGAGCTCATCACAGTCTGGACGAGTCGGCCGAGGAGACGGAAGAGGCTGGTCAGGAAAGTTTTGACGTGTAATCTTGTTAATGGTCATATAATCGTTATAGCAAAACCTCTGCTAGAGTTAAGCAGAGGTTTTCTGTATTTACCAGAAATAATCCCTACATTAATAATTGTTACGTTTTCTTGACATTACTTCAGGAGACAATTAAAATTAGATTGTATAATTTTATAATTTTTATTATAAGATGTATTATTTTCTATGCCCTTGAACTTGGTATATGCCGACAATATGAAGGTACAATTTTATAGCAATAGGAGGTGAAATCGTGGACATTATAATCTTAGTCATCTCCATTTTGCTTGCTCTAATCGTCGGTATTGTTGTTGGTTATCTGGTTCGTAGATCTATTGCAGAAGCTAAAATTTCAAGTGCTGAAGATTTGGCAAAACAAATCGTTGATGAAGCACACAGAAATGCAGACGCCTCCAAAAAAGAGGCACTTCTTGAAGCGAAGGACGAGATTCACCAGTTGCGTCAAAAGACGGATGATGAACTCCGTGAACGCCGGCTGGAAGTACAAAAGCAGGAAACCCGCCTGACGCAGAAAGAAGAAAATCTGGACCGTAAAAGTGAAACATTAGACAAGCGCGAGCTCTTGTTGGAGAAAAAGGAAGAATCACTGACGGAAAAACAACAACAAATTGAAGAAATGGAAAGCAAAGTGGAAGCCATGAAACAAGAGCAGCAGTCTGAGCTTGAACGCATTTCAGGTTACACGACCGACCAGGCTAAACAGGTTATTCTGGAACGGATTGAACAGGAAGTGGCACATGATTCCGCACTGATGATTAAAGAAGCAGAAAATCGAGCCAAGGAAGAGGCTGATAAAAAAGCCAAGAATATTCTTTCACTTGCCTTACAACGCTGCGCAGCAGATCATGTGGCTGAAACTACTGTTTCTGTAGTGAATCTGCCTAATGATGAGATGAAAGGACGGATAATCGGCCGAGAAGGCCGTAATATACGGACCTTGGAAACATTGACAGGAATCGACTTGATTATCGATGATACACCGGAAGCAGTCATACTCTCGGGCTTCGATCCAATTCGCCGGGAGACAGCCCGCATGGCACTGGAAAAACTGGTGCAAGATGGAAGGATCCACCCAGCAAGAATCGAAGAGATGGTGGACAAAGCCAGACGGGATATGGATGATTACATTCGTGAATATGGTGAAGAAACTACTTTTGAAGTCGGTGTGCATGGGCTCCATCCAGACCTGATCAAAATACTGGGTCGTCTGAAATACCGTACAAGCTATGGGCAGAATGTCCTTAAGCATTCCACCGAGGTCGCTTACTTGGCAGGACTGCTAGCTGCTGAATTAGGAGAAGACGTTACACTAGCAAGAAGAGCTGGCTTACTTCATGATATTGGCAAAGCAATTGACCATGAAGTAGAAGGAAGCCACGTTGAAATCGGGAAGGAACTCGCAGTGAAATACAAAGAGCATGAGGTAGTCATCAATTCGATCGCTTCCCACCACGGAGATGAAGAACCTACGTCCGTTATCTCCGTATTGGTCGCGGCCGCAGACGCACTTTCCGCTGCACGGCCTGGTGCAAGAAGTGAGACATTGGAGAACTATATCAAAAGGCTCGAGAAGCTTGAAGAGATATCAGAATCCTTTACCGGTGTGGAAAAATCCTTCGCTATCCAAGCAGGAAGAGAGATTCGCATCATGGTGAAACCGGATGAAATTGATGATGTCAAATCAGTAAGTATCGCTCGGGACATCAGGAAACGAATTGAATCTGAGCTCGATTATCCTGGTCATATAAAGGTGACTGTCATTAGAGAAACACGGGCAGTGGAATATGCCAAATAGGATCAGCTGGTAATCGGCAGTAAACAGGAGCAGCCATATGGCTGCTCCTGTTTATCTATGAGTATCCATAATAACGAGGGGAAAACTACTAACATATAATCAGATAGGATGATAAGGACATGAAAATTTTGTTTATCGGGGACGTTGTCGGATCTCCAGGAAGAGAGATGGTAGAGGAATACCTGCCTAGGCTAAAAGAGAAGTATCGTCCAACCATGACGATCATCAATGGTGAGAATGCAGCATCAGGTAAGGGGATTACGGAAAAGATTTATAAGCAATTTCTGGAATGGGGAGCCCAGGTCATCACGATGGGGAACCACACGTGGGATAAAAAGGAAATATTCGAATTCATTGATCATGCTAAATATATGATCCGGCCGGCGAATTTCCCGGAGAATAACCCAGGAAAAGGGATTATTTATATCAATCTAAATGGAACCGAAGTAGCCGTAATCAACCTTCAAGGCAGGACCTTCCTCCCGGCAACAGATGATCCTTTCCAGAAAGCTGATGAATTAGTCAATGAAGCGAAAAAGCGGACAAACATCATATTTGTTGATTTCCATGCCGAAGCAACCAGTGAAAAGCAAGCCATGGGCTGGTATTTGGATGGAAGGGTCAGCGCAGTAGTCGGTACCCACACCCATACACAGACTGCCGATGAGCGGATTCTTCCGAATGGAACAGCATTTATTACGGATGTTGGGATGACCGGACCGTATGAAGGAATCCTGGGGGTAGAAAGAGAAGCGGTACTGAAACGTTTTACAACTTCCCTCCCCGTACGTTTTGAAGTTACAAAAAAGGGTAAAAAACAATTAAACGGTATTCTTGTGACGGTTGGCAAGGATGGCAGGAGTACAAAAGCAGAAAGAATCCTCATAAATGATGATCATCCATTCTTTAGTTGAATAGTTGAATTTTTCAAATTATTGATCCATAATAGGGAATATGCTGACAACTCCAAGAATATAGTAGCAATAGAACTATAATAGCAAACGAAGGAGGTACTAGTAGTGGAAGTATTAAAAGTCTCAGCAAAATCAAATCCCAACTCAGTAGCAGGTGCACTTGCAAATGTCTTAAGAGAACGCGGTTCTGCAGAGATACAGGCAATCGGTGCAGGCGCTTTGAATCAGTCCGTGAAAGCGATTGCCATTGCAAGAGGTTTTGTCGCACCGAGTGGTGTAGACTTGATATGCATCCCAGCATTCACTGATATTATGATCGATAATGAAGAACGGACAGCAATAAAGCTGATTATTGAACCGAGATAAATGCGATAAATGGCCGCCTTCCTAGTAATAGGAAGGTTTTTTGTTTGAGAAAAACATGGATATTGTTAAAATTGGCAGGAGGGTTTATACTTTAGTAATGTACCTCTATACATATAAACAGCTGATTGAATATAGAATCCCGCCAGACATATATGCATTCTTATTTACTATGAAGGAAGGAGACCAGATAGATGAACGAGCAACAGAGAAAAGAACAGGCTCATATCAAAGAACCGGAGAACATGGAAAGAATCAAGAATACATCCAGTGATGAAATGATCTCCAAGTACTTCCATTCCGAATATGAGCCCCAGTCCCCGAACATTAATAAAGCAAGAAAGCGTCGGAAAGAGGATGTTCAATTCCATTATGACTTCTCCATTCCGGAAGATATGCAGCAGATCGGGAAAGGAAGGAAATTCCTGATCCGTACATACGGCTGTCAGATGAATGAGCATGATACGGAAGTGATGGCAGGCATCTTAACAGAAATGGGGTATGAGGCTACTTCTGAGACGAAAGAAGCCGATATTATTCTCCTGAACACGTGCGCCATCAGGGAGAATGCGGAAAATAAAGTGTTTGGTGAAATCGGCCATTTGAAACCATTGAAACTGGAAAACCCGGACTTGATCATTGGTGTATGCGGCTGCATGTCACAAGAAGAATCGGTGGTCGATCGGATTCTGGAAAAACACCAGCATATTGATTTGATTTTTGGAACCCATAACATTCACCGTCTTCCACAGTTGGTAAAAGAAGCGATGTTCGGAAAAGAAATGATCGTTGAAGTCTGGTCGAAAGAAGGAGATGTAATCGAAAACCTTCCTAAGGCCAGAAAAGGAAAAATCAAAGCATGGGTGAACATCATGTACGGCTGTGACAAGTTCTGTACTTACTGTATTGTTCCGATGACAAGAGGGAAGGAACGCAGCAGGCGGCCGGAGGATATCATACAGGAAATACGCCATCTTGTAGCCCAAGGCTACAAAGAGGTAACGCTGCTGGGGCAGAACGTTAATGCCTACGGAAAAGACCTGGAGGATTTAGACTATGGACTCGGGGACTTAATGGATGATATCCATAAAATAGATATCCCTAGAGTAAGGTTTACTACCTCCCATCCTAGAGATTTCGATGATCGTCTGATTGAAGTGCTGGCAAAAGGAGGCAACCTCCTGGATCACATTCATCTGCCTGTACAGTCAGGAAGCACTGAAGTACTGAAAAAGATGAACCGTAAATATACGCGGGAAGAGTATCTGGAGCTGGTTCGGAAGATCAGAAAAGCTATGCCAAATGCCACTTTAACAACGGATATCATAGTCGGTTTTCCAAATGAAACAGAGGAGCAATTTGAAGAAACGTTGAGCCTCGTCAAGGAAGTGGGTTTCGAAGCTGCTTACACCTTCATATACTCTCCAAGAGAGGGAACACCGGCTGCCCGGAAAAAAGATGATGTACCTGAAGAAGTGAAGAAACAACGTCTGCATCGATTGAATGATCTGGTGAATAAGCAATCGGCAGAAGCTATGAAGGAGTATCAAGGCAAGGTGGTCAAGGTCTTGGTAGAGGGAGAGAGCAAAAAGGATCCCGATGTACTTGCCGGGTACACAGAGAGAAACAAGCTCGTTAATTTCAAAGGGCCTAAATCAGCAATTGGAAACATTGTAGAAGTGGAAATTACAGAAGCGAAAACATGGTCATTAAATGGTATAATGGCAGAAAAAACAGTTGAGGTGAACTAACATGGCGGAATATACACGCGAGCAAGTACTTGGTGAGGCTAGAAAACTTGCTGAAATGCTTGCAAATACAGAAGAAATTGACCGTTTCAAACAAGTGGAAGCAAAAATAAATGAGAATAAAAAAGTTCAGCAGTTGATCCAGAAAATCAAGACACTGCAAAAACAAGCGGTAAATTTCCAAGCATATGAAAAGAAAGAAGCATTGAAAAAAGTAGAGGCCGAAATCGACCGGCTGCAAGCAGAGATAGATGATATACCGGTTGTTCAGGAATTCAAGGAATCACAAATTGTAGTCAATGATGTGCTACAGCTAGTGTCCGGTACAATAGCAAGAGAAGTTACCAATAATGTCATCGAATCCACCGGTGGGGATATACTTGCTGGTGAAACAGGCTCCAAGTCGTCCAAAGATGCTGGATGTGCCCACTAAAAAACCAGGCTCCAATTTGCGGAGCCTGGTTTTTATATATAAGGCTGCTTTCAACGATTTTGTCCTGTTAAGAGCAACAGAAACAGTAATCTATGAAGAAGCTTCCTCCTTTTAAAAGTCAGCTATGCACTTTAGGTATTTGTCTTGCATAAAATGACTATGAAAAAAGAGGAGGTAAACGTAATTATGACTTTTCTTGATAACGATTATAGAGAGATCATAACAAAGGCCGTGATTGGGAAAGGAAAAAAGTTCACAAAAGACACTCACCTTGTTTCGTCTTCCCATAGACCATCCAGTATTTTAGGCTGCTGGGTGATCAACCATTTATATAATGCAAAGAAAAAATCTGAAGATACCGTAGAAATCAATGGAAGCTACGAGATCAACATCTGGTATTCGTATAATGACAATACAAAAACAGAGGTTGTCACAGAAAGGGTAACATATCGCGATTTGGTTCCATTGTCTGTAAAGGACGATCAATGTTTAAATGATGACTTTGATGTCTACGCCAGAGTGATTCAGCAGCCAAACTGCTTGGAGTGTAAAATTGAACAAAAAGGGCAAAAAATTGTTGTGGAAATTGAAAGGGAATTTGTAGTGCAAGTCATTGGAGAAACAAAGATTCGAGTGAAGGTCGACCCAAGGTGGGAGAAGTTCGACGATGATGATGATGAACTGTGGGATTTTGAGGTGAGCGACGACGAGTTGGATGATGTGAAAGCGGATTTCCTGGACCATCATAAGGATTAGGTAAAAATACGGGAGATATTAATCTCCTGTATTTTTTTATGCGTCAATACGGTACCTTGTTGGATGCCTGATGTTTCCAACAGTCGCCTCCACTTTTGCATGTATGATATAATGTTCTAATAGATTTGGGTTTTGGAGGATGAGTGATGGTGAAACATACACCGATGATGGAACAGTATTTAAAGATAAAAGCGCAGTATAAAGATGCCTTCCTTTTCTTCCGTCTGGGAGATTTCTATGAGATGTTTTTTGAGGATGCAGTGACGGCGGCCAGAGAATTGGAAATTACACTGACAAAGCGGGATTCGGGGCAGAAGGAACCCATCCCGATGTGTGGTGTGCCGTACCACTCAGCGGAAAACTATATAAGAACGCTGATAGAAAAAGGGTATAAAGTAGCCATTTGTGAACAGGTGGAGGATCCTAAGGCCGCAAAGGGAGTGGTCAAAAGGGAGGTCATTCAGCTGATTACGCCCGGGACGGTAATGGAGCGCAGCATGTTGGATGACGGGGAGAATAATTATATCGCAAGCCTCTCCCATTTTGAAGATGGGTCTTACGTAATTGCTTATAATGACCTGTCAACAGGTGAAAACCGTTTGGCATTGATCCAACAAGGATGGGAGGCCGTCATTCATGAGCTCTACAACCAACCGGTTAAGGAAGTGGTTATCAGTCCGGAACTTCCTGAAGAACGGCAGGACGTTCTCCGTGAAAAAGTGAATCCTACTCTTTCCTACCAGAAAGAAGCAGATTTAAAAGGAGAACATCGTCCTTTATGCAGGCATTTGAATGACAACCGATTGATTGAAGGGTTCAGTCGGTTGATCAATTATATACAAGATACACAAAAAAGGTCGCTCGATCATCTACAGGAAGCCGAAGTGATCGAGCTTCAGAATTCCCTATCCCTGGATATGTATTCCAAGCGAAATTTGGAGCTGACGGAAACAATCATGAAAAAGGGCAAGCAAGGCAGTTTGCTGTGGGTCTTGGATCAGACAGTTACAGCAATGGGCTCCAGAATGTTGAAGAAATGGGTGGAAAGGCCATTATTGGATAAGGCTTCAATCGAACGTCGACAGGAAGTGGTAGAAGGGTTTTATCGGAATTTCATGGAGAGGGATTCGTTGCGTGACATCCTTAAATCGGTCTACGATTTAGAGCGGCTTGCCGGACGGGTCGCTTTTGGTAATGTGAATGCAAAAGACCTTGTCCAAGTCAGGCGCTCTTTGCAAAAGATTCCTACATTAAAAGAATGCTTGCTACAGTTCGAACAAAAAGAAGTGCGAGAATTAGCTGAAAACCTGACATTTCCCGATAACTTGGTAGTTCTACTGGAGAACAGTCTCGTAGAAGACCCGCCTGTTTCCATTAAAGAAGGTTCCTTGATCAAAGATGGATATAACCCGCAGTTGGATACATACCGGGATGCTTCTAAAAACGGAAAGAAGTGGATTGCTGAACTGGAACAAAGAGAAAAGCAGGAAACAAATATCAGGTCACTGAAGATCGGCTATAACCGAGTGTTCGGCTATTATATCGAGGTGACGAAGGCCAATCTTCACTTGCTGCCGGAGGGACGTTATGAACGAAAACAGACCTTGGCAAATGCTGAACGTTACATAACCCCTGAATTGAAAGAAAAAGAGCAATTGATCCTGGAAGCGGAAGAGAAAAGCGTGGATTTGGAGTATCAATTGTTTGCCGAAATCAGAGAAGAGATGAAAAATCATATCCCTGTACTGCAAAGCTTAGCTGAAACTGTCAGTGCTATTGATGTTCTACAATCATTTGCGACAGTGAGTGAGGAAAACAATTATATACGGCCTGAATTCTCCGATCATAAATTGTCAATCAAACAGGGGCGTCACCCAGTGGTCGAGCAAGTGATGAAAGATGGGTCCTTTGTTCCGAATGACGTCTTCCTGAACAATGAACGGAATATCCTGCTGATAACAGGACCGAATATGTCAGGGAAGAGTACTTATATGCGGCAACTGGCATTGACAGCAATCATGGGGCAAATCGGCTGCTTTGTACCGTGCGAACAAGCAGAGCTCTTCATTTTTGATCAAATTTTCACCCGGATCGGTGCAGCGGATGATCTTGTTTCCGGACAAAGTACCTTTATGGTTGAAATGCTTGAGGCGAATCATGCAATTGCCAATGCAACGGATAAAAGTCTTATCCTATTGGATGAAATTGGAAGAGGGACGAGCACCTATGATGGAATGGCTTTGGCTCAAGCCATTGTCGAATACATCCATGATCATATCGGTGCCAAAACACTATTTTCCACTCATTATCATGAATTGACATCCCTGGCAGAATCTCTAGACAAGTTGAAGAATATTCATGTGCGAGCAGAGGAATTTGAAGGGAATGTTGTCTTTCTGCATCAAATTCAGGACGGAGCCGCAGACGAAAGCTATGGCATCCATGTTGCCAAGCTTGCTGATCTGCCAGAAAATCTGATCAAGAGGGCCAGTGATATACTGGAACAACTCGAGACAAACTGGGACGGAAAGGAGACTGCTCGACCTGAAGCCGAACCTGAAACAGAATCAGGACAGCTTTCTTTCTTTGCACACGCAGAACCTTCGAACCCACCTGTAAAGGCTAAACAGGGACAATCGGAACAGAAGATCGTGGAGGAACTTAAAAATCTCGAGCTTTTTGACATGACACCGATGGATGCTATGAATCAGTTATACCAATTGCATAAAAAAGCCAAAAACCAACAGGATTAGATAGAAAGGATTGTTTGCATGAAGATTGTACAGATGCCCGATTCGCTTGCGAATAAAATAGCGGCAGGCGAGGTGGTGGAGCGTCCCGCCTCCGTTGTAAAAGAATTGGTGGAGAACAGTATTGATGCAAACAGCAAATGGATCAAGATTGAATTGACAGAAGCAGGTCTTCAGCAAATCAGAATTACTGATGACGGAGATGGAATGGCCGAGGAAGATTGTGAACGAGCATTCTTACGGCATGCCACAAGCAAAATCAGGGATGAGAATGATTTATTCCATGTCAATACTCTGGGATTTCGAGGAGAAGCTTTGGCGAGCATCGCTTCTGTCAGCAGATTATCTGTTAAAACTTCCCGAGGCCATGCAGCTGGTACGCTGCTGGAGCTGGAAGCAGGAAGGATCACCAATAAAACAAAAGGTGATGCAAGAAAAGGGACGGAAATTACGGTGGATGATTTATTTTTCAATACACCTGCACGGCTTAAATACATGAAAAGCCTTCACACCGAACTAGGACATATTACAGATCTGCTCAACCGCCTGGCACTCTCCCATCCAGACATACGATTTGAGGCTATCCATAATGGAAAAGGGCTGTTCCAGACGGCCGGGACTGGAGATATGCTGCAGGTTGCTTCGAAAGTATACGGCATGGGTGTAGCTAGAAAAATGCTTCCTGTTAAAAATGAAAGTCTTGATTTCACCATAGAAGGATATATCGCCAAACCGGAAGTCACCCGGGCGAATCGCTCCTATATATCTACGATCATCAATGGTAGATATATAAAAAGCATCCCGCTGACCCAAGCAATCATTCGGGCTTATCATACTTTACTGCCTATTGGCAGGTATCCGATTGTGGTGCTGGCCATTCAAATGGATCCGATCTTAGTGGATGTCAATGTACACCCTACAAAGCTGGAAGTCAGATTCAGTAAAGAAAAGGAACTGTTCGCTTTGATTGAGGATACCATCCGCCGGAAATTCAGAGAAGCAACGTTGATTCCGGAGGTACAGCAAAAGCCGGTGAAAAAAGAGAGGACAGAACAGCAGCACCTGGACTTCAATACTCCACAGGCCCCCGAAAATACATCACCGCTTCCAACGGCCCCCATTGTTAAAGAACCAAGGGGGGAATGGACGTGGGAGGAAAGCAGCCTACCATCAGCCGCAGAGCAGGGGGCTTCTTTGGCTGACCAGACGGCAAGGCCGAAGCCAGCTGTTCCTCCTGTGGATGAGGAAGAGAAACGTGTGGCCCCCCCTGAGTCCCCATCTGAGACAAGGCGCATACCAGCCATGTATCCCATTGGACAGTTGCAGGGGACCTATATTCTTGCACAGAATGAAAATGGTTTGTATATGATCGATCAGCATGCAGCACAAGAACGAATCAAATATGAATTTTTCAAACGGAGACTGGGAAGGACCATAAGGGAAAGCCAGGAGTTGTTATTACCTCTGACGTTTGAATTCTCCCGCCAGGAGTCTATCTTCATAGAGCAGTATAAAGACAAACTAGAAGATGTCGGGTTGTTCTTTGAACCGTTCGGACACCAGACTTACGTGATCCGCTCCCATCCTAACTGGTTTCCAGCTGGTTACGAAGAGGAAGTCATCAGGGAAATGGTTGAACAGGTCATTCAGATGGAAAAAATTGATATTGAAACCCTAAGGGAAGAAGCAGCTATCTTAATGTCTTGTAAACGGTCCATTAAAGCAAACCATTATTTGAATCAGGACGAGATGTCCCGACTGCTTGAAGATTTGCGTGAGTCTACGGATCCATTTACATGTCCGCATGGTCGCCCAATCATTGTCCACTTCTCTACTTATGAACTGGAAAAGATGTTCAAGAGAGTTATGTAGAGGTATAAATAGGATATCGCGTGTCCATGATAGTAGAAAAAACGAGGTGTCCTATGGAAAATCAGCGATTGATCAATTTTCTCAACCAGCTTCTTTCCAATTATTTCATTCTTTACGTGAAGCTCCATCGTTACCATTGGTTCGTACAGGGCAGACATTTCTTCCAACTTCATCAGACCTTCGAAGAGATGTATGAAATGATAGCAGATGATTTGGATGAAACAGCAGAAAGAATTTTAGCAATTGAAGGGAAGCCGCTTGCTACTATGTCCAAATATTTGAAAGAAGGAACACTGCCAGAAGCGACCGCTGACGACAAAGAGAACGAAATGGTGACCCGTCTCTTGGAAGACTTCAGTCAACTAATACGGGAGATTCGGGAAGAGGGTCTGCCATTGGCAGAAGAGAACGATGACCAGCCAACCGCCGACTTGCTCATTACCTATCAAGGAAAACTGGAAAAGTACTGTTGGATGCTCCGTGCTTATGAAGCATATGAATAAAAGTTAAAAGTTATAAATTAGGGGAAGAGGAATGAAACAAACAGTTATTGCTATTGTAGGGCCTACTGCAGTAGGTAAGACGAAATTAGGTGTCGAAGTCGCGAAACGTTTCAATGGGGAAGTGATCAGCGGTGATTCGATGCAGGTATACAAAGGAATGGATATCGGGACGGCGAAAGCTACGAAAAGCGAAATGCAAGGAATTCCACACCATATGATCGATATAAAAAATCCGGACGAGCCATTTTCTGTTGCTGATTTTCAGTACCATGTCCGCAGGTGTATTACTGAAATCTCCACTCGTGGGAAACTGCCGATTTTAGTAGGGGGCAGTGGTTTATATATCCAGTCAATTCTGTATGATTACCAATTCACGGAACAGAAACGAAATGATGCCCTGACCCTGCATTATGAACGTATTATTGCTGAACAGGGAATTGACCCTCTTTATTCCAAGTTGGAGAAAGTGGACCCTGTGCAAGCAGCAAAAATCCATCCAAATAATCATCGCAGGGTCATGAGGGCTCTGGAAATCTTTGAGACTACAGGGCAGACCATGACTGACTATCTGAAACAACAAGAGTCACCGAGTCTGTATCACCATCAACTCATCGGGCTTGAAATGGAAAGGGAACTCCTATACCAGCGGATTAATGAACGAGTGGACCAAATGGTGGCAAAAGGGCTGGTCTCAGAAGTTGAACAGTTATACCAGTATGGCTACCAAAACAGCCAGTCCATGAATGCTATCGGCTATAAAGAGATCATTCCTTATATAGAAGGGGATCAGAGTCTCGAGCAGTGTGTCGCCATTTTAAAGCGGAACTCCAGAAGATATGCAAAGCGTCAATTCACCTGGTTTAAGAATAAAATGGATGTTGAATGGTACAGGCTGGAACCCAGTACAGTCAATGAAAGATTTAGATTAATTTTAGATGATCTAGCAGGAGTTTTAAACGACATATAGAAAGTATATAATACAGACAGAAAAGAGGAGGAAGTTTCATGGCACAATCGGTGAACATTCAGGACCAATACTTAAACCAGTTAAGAAAGAATCATATTTCTACCACGGTATTCCTTACAAACGGTTTTCAATTGAGGGGGATTATAAAAGCATTCGACAATTTTACCATTCTAATCGAAACGGAAGGGAAGCAGCAGCTGATTTTTAAGCATGCTATCTCCACTTTCGCCCCTGCCAAGAATGTCACATTGGATAAAGAATAAATAGAAGAACAGCGGACGCCATGGCGTCCGCTTTTTATATGGATGTCAACCCAATAGTCAGGAATATGGGCATTTGTCACATCCTATTTTACGCGTGCGTATACTGACATGGATAGGAGTGATGGCATGGAAACTCAAATGATCCAAAACATCAATGGAAAAATTAATATAGTCTTTCAGGATCAAAGGGAGCCAGAGGAAGTGGATGGTCAACTGTATAAATTGAAAAACAATCCCTTTTCCCATATAGATGAAGAGTTTTCCTCCTTCATCGCATTAAACGAACTTAAACAGACAATTAAAGAAATTTATGCATCCATTGTCATTAATGAAAAAAGAAAACAACAGGGATTACGAGCTTCCCCCCAGGTGCTTCATATGCTCTTTAAAGGAAATCCGGGAACAGGTAAGACAACAGTAGCCAGAAAACTTGCCAATGTTTATCATGATATGGGTCTTCTTTCCAAAGGGCATTTTATTGAGGCGGAACGGGCAGACCTAGTGGGTGAATATATCGGGCAAACTGCACAAAAAACAAGGTCCATTCTCCAAAAGGCAAAGGGTGGAGTTCTTTTTATTGATGAAGCATACTCATTGGCACGTGGTGGAGAAAAGGACTTTGGCAAAGAGGCGATTGATACATTGGTGAAGCATATGGAAGATGATCATAATGACCTGGTCCTTATATTGGCTGGTTACCCGAATGAAATGGACCGATTCCTCTCATTAAACCCTGGCTTGCAATCAAGATTTCCATTTATCCTCAATTTTGATGATTATAATGTTTCACAACTAATGGAAATAGCAAGACAGATGGCATCTGAACGGGAATATAAGTTGACAAAAGAAGCAGAATGGGCCTTACGCTCTCGCCTGCAGAAGGAAACACAGCAAAACAGAAGAAATTTTTCCAATGCCCGCTATATCCGCAATGTCATAGAGAATGCCGTTCGACAGCATGCGGTAAGATTGCTGCAGCAGGCCAAGGTTTCACCAGATGATTTGGTCTACCTTACCAGGAAAGACATCGAGACAGAGAGAAGAGGAAGGAATGATTAGTCCTTTTGTTATTCGGAATTTACTTTGGTATGATATGGTAGAGTCTTTGCGGGTATACTGTTTCTAACAGTAACGCATACAGAAAGAGGGAATGATATGCCAAAAGAGAAAATACTAATCATGGCAGTCAATAGAGACAACCAGCAAAGTGATCGCTTTCGTTCTTCTCTGGAAGAATTGATTTCTTTAAGCAATACTGCTGGGGGGGAAGTGCAGGCGGTCGTCACTCAGAACCGCAAGCAGATTCACCCCGCAACTTATATGGGAGAAGGCAAGATTGAGGAGATTACGGAAACAATTGATGAACTGGATATTGACCTTGTCATCTCCAATGATGAGTTATCGCCTGGGCAGCTGCGCAATTTATCCGATAGATTTGGGATTCGTTTAATAGACAGAAGTCAGTTGATTTTAGATATCTTTGCCCAACGGGCGCATACAAAAGAGGGAAAGATGCAGGTGGAACTTGCTCAGCTTGAGTATATGCTTCCGCGGCTCCATGGCCAGGGTGCAGCGATGTCCAGGCTCGGTGCCGGAATCGGTACCCGTGGGCCAGGGGAGACGAAGTTGGAGACGGACCAGCGCCACATTCGAAGGAGGATCTTTGATATCAAGCGAAGACTGAAGCTGGTTGTTCAGCAGCGTGAGCAGTACCGTAAACGCAGAAAGGCTAATGATGCCCACCAGATTGCCATTGTAGGGTACACCAACGCTGGTAAATCAACGCTGTTCAACAAGCTTACAAACAGTGGCTCTCTCGCAGAAGACCAATTATTTGCGACCTTGGATCCTTTGACCAGGCAAATACAACTGCCATCCGGCTTCCAAACCTTGTTGACAGATACGGTGGGTTTCCTTCAAGACCTGCCAACTTCGCTTATCGCAGCTTTCCGCTCCACCCTGGAAGAAGTGACGGAGGCGGACTTCATCCTTCATTTGGTGGACGGAGCCCATCCAGATCAGGCTAGTCAACAGGACACTGTCATAAACTTATTGGAAGAATTGAACGCCCATACGCTCCCAATATTGACAGTCTATAATAAGAAAGATCTGTTCGAAGAGGATCTGATCCCGATGCAGCATCCTTCGATTGCAATAAGTGCCTTTGACGATGACGATATCACTACTCTTTTGAAAAAAATAGAGATAGTGCTCATGGAACATTGGGAGAAGTATTCTGCAATGCTGCCACCCGAAGAAGGCAAGGTATTGAGCAAGTTGGAGCGAGAAAGTATTGTAGAAAAGAAGCAATTTGTCGAAGAAAAAGAGCAATACCATATCGAGGGATTCATACGAAGTGAGCATCCGCTAAATAGCGTAATAAAGGAGTACTAATAATATATGATAGATGAATGGAAAATACAGGCAGAACATGATTGTGCTGCCAAACATATAGAGATTGACAAAATTGCTGAAATGAATCAAAAGAGGGTCCTTGATTCATTTCGAAAGCACCGCATCAGTGATAGCCATTTCAACGCGACTACAGGTTATGGATATGACGACCTTGGACGTGAAGGATTGGAGGCTGTGTATGCAGACGTTTTCGGTGGGGAGGATGCCCTGGTACGTCCCCAGTTGGTTTCCGGAACCCATGCCATCTCCACTGTACTATCAGGACTTCTCCGCCCAGGGGATGAACTCATTTATATGACAGGCAAGCCCTATGATACATTGGAAGAAGTGATCGGCAAAAGAGGGACCGCTTCAGGCTCCTTAAGGGATTTCCAGATAAAGTATCAGGAAATCCCTCTTATGGAAGACGGACGTGTGGATTTTCAACAAACAGGGAGAGCAATTGGCCAAGAGACGAAGGTGGTGGGTATTCAGCGTTCTAAAGGATATGATGATCGACCCTCGTTTACCATAGAGCAAATCGAAGAAATGATTAGGTTTATCAAGGAGATAGATAAAAATATCATTGTTTTTGTTGATAACTGCTACGGGGAATTTGTTGAAGATAAGGAGCCTCTGCATGTCGGAGCCGATATCATTGCCGGTTCCCTTATCAAGAACCCTGGTGGTGGCCTTGCTCGTACGGGTGGTTATATCGCCGGGGAAGGGGTGCTTGTCGAGAAATGTGCGAACCGCCTGACTGCACCAGGACTCGGGAAGGAAACTGGGGCAACCCTTGGAACCTTGCAAGAAATGTACCAAGGGTTTTTTATGGCGCCACATGTTGTGGCAGAGGCCCTTAAAGGTGCTGTATTCACCGCAAGATTTTTAGAATTGGCCGGATTTCAAACAACTCCCGAGTACGATGCCGAACGCTCTGATCTTATTCAGACTGTAAGCTTTCATACACGAGAGCAAATGATTGCCTTCTGTCAGGAGATACAGAAAAACTCGCCCGTGAATTCCTATGTAACCCCATATCCCAGTGAAATGCCAGGCTATGAAGATGAAGTAATTATGGCAGCAGGGACCTTTATTCAAGGGTCGAGTATCGAATTGTCTGCAGATGGGCCTGTCAGAGAACCTTATACTGTCTTTATACAGGGTGGGCTCATCTATGCCCATGTAAAGATTGCATTAACCGAAGCTGTAGAATCATTGAACAAGAAGAATATTCTGCTGTCGGAGAGGGAATAAGCAAGTAAGTGAAGAGTTAGATAATTTTTATGTAAGGTATCTTAACATTTGATTGACACCATAACTAACATAACTTATAATAATAATTACTAGATCGAGGGGGATACATAAATGAATGATCAGGACCGTCGTTCTATGCCCTTATTTGGAATTGGAATAGTGATGAAGCTCACCGAACTGACTGCTAGACAGATCAGGTACTACGAGGAGCACGGTCTAGTTCACCCGGAAAGAACGAAAGGCAATCAGCGCCTTTTTTCCTTTAACGATGTGGACAAGCTACTGGAAATTAAAAATTTGTTGGATAAAGGCTTGAATATTGCTGGTATTAAATTGCTGCTTTCCGAAGAGGAAGAAAAGAAAGAGTCCACTGAAGCAAAAGATTCAGACATCAGTGATAAGGAAATGAGAAAGATCCTGAAAAGAGAATTGAACGAAGCGGGAAGGTTCGGCAAAGCAAGCATGAGGCAGGGTGAATTATCCAGGTTCTTTATAAAACGGTAAAAAGTATAGGGAGATTTCAAAGTGAAAGATTGAATTTCCTGATGATTACTTAATCATATACTAGGAGGAAAATGAATGGGGAAGAAGTTAACGAAAGATGAAATTGTTCAACAGATTAAGGAAGAAAATGTGAGATTTATCAGACTGCAATTCACCGACATGCTGGGAACCATAAAAAATGTCGAAATTCCATTAAGCCAGTTGGATAAGGCTCTTGATAACAAGATGATGTTTGATGGTTCTTCTATCGAAGGGTTCGTTCGTATTGAAGAATCTGATATGTATCTTTATCCAGACCTGGACACCTTTGTGGTGTTCCCTTGGACTTCCGAGAAAGGCAAGGTTGCCCGGTTTATTTGTGATATTTATAACGCGGATGGCACACCATTTGAAGGCTGCCCACGATATAATCTGAAGCGCAACTTGAAGAAAATGGAAGAGCTTGGTTTTGATTCCTTCAATATCGGAACAGAGCCTGAATTCTTTCTGTTCAAACTGGATGAGGCAGGTCAACCATCCCTTGAGTTGAATGACCATGGCGGTTATTTTGACTTGGCACCTACAGACCTGGGAGAAAACTGCCGCAGGGATATCGTTCTCGAATTGGAGGAAATGGGTTTTGAAATTGAGGCTTCCCACCACGAAGTAGCACCTGGCCAGCATGAGATCGACTTTAAATATTCCGATGCTGTCAAACATGCAGATGATATCCAAACATTCAAACTTGTCGTAAAGACGATCGCAAGGAAACATAATCTCCATGCTACATTCATGCCAAAGCCATTGTTTGGTGTAAATGGTTCCGGTATGCACGTTAATATGTCCTTGTTCAAGAATGGAGAGAATGTATTCTTGGATGAGAACGGTGACTTGGAACTGAGTGATGTAGCATATCAGTTCACTGCAGGTATCTTGAAACATGCGACTAACTTTACTGCAGTAACTAATCCGACGGTAAACTCCTATAAACGTTTGGTTCCGGGGTATGAGGCACCTTCCTATGTTGCATGGTCTGCTTCTAACAGAAGTCCTTTAATCCGTGTTCCGAAATCCCGCGGTCTCAGCACACGTATTGAAGTACGCAGTGTGGACCCTTCTGCTAACCCTTATATGGCCATGGCTGTATTACTGGCATCCGGACTTGATGGAGTGGAAAATAAACTTACTCCTCCACAGTCTGTAGACCGTAACATCTATGTAATGACCAAAGAGGAGCGCGAAGAAAATGGAGTTAAGGATCTCCCTGCAACGTTGATGGGTGCATTAGAAGAAATGCAGCAAGATAAGGTAATCGTCAATGCGCTGGGTGAACACTTGTACGAACATTTTGTTGAAGCCAAAGAAATCGAATGGGATATGTTTAGGACTACTGTACATCCTTGGGAAAGAGAGCAGTATCTGACTACTTACTAATCCTGATATGAAGGGATTCTTGTTGGGGGTGTTAGCTCTATTTTGAGGTCAGCGATTGGGTTCACCCCCAATTCACCCCCAAAAAGAGTAAAAAAATTATTTTAAAATATCGTCCATATAAGCTTCATATTGGGCGGTATTTTTTTGTTCCATTTTTCTGGATACGTGGGAATAAACATCTGCAGTAATTTGATAGCTACCATGTCCTAAGCGTTCTTGTACATATTTCATATCCGCCCCGGATTCCAATAGCAATACAGCATGAGTATGTCGTAAGGAGTGGATAGGTAATGACTGGATACCTGACTGTTTTAGTATTCGAGAAAAGGCATTATGGAGGCTTGATCTTGGCATAAAGTTTCCATCATTTCGGCACAACACGAGATTTAGTTCATGATGATAAGGTCTTTGATCTGTTTTTTGTTTTGGTTTTGCCAATTCAAATGGAATCGCAGCTCTTCGACAACGCTATTTCTTATAGGACCTACCAACTCATTTCTTTGCTTTCTCTAACTCAACTCCTCTTCGTACCTTCATAAAGACCAGTAAATCAACAATACTAAGATTTTGAACTAGAATCATAAATTGATTGGTAGTTTTGACATATTGTTGGCAATATCATCCAGTGCTACTATATCCATAAGGACTTGTTCCCTGGTAAAACAAAGCATCTAACCATTTTTGTTGTGTTGTAGCTCTACTGGTAAAGGAGGAATATATATGAGTTTATACCCTGATCAAAAGATTTTTCCAACCAAAGATCTTCAGCATATGAACCTCATTCTCTCTCAGCTTAGAGAAACACAAGAAAATATACAGAAAGACAAAAAAGAATATTACGATGAGGAAACAGATAAGCAAAAGATCGAGCAGTATTATAAAAATATCGTATTTGAAAACACTGATGGCAACGAACTGGTTCAGTCATTAGAACACCTTCTTCGGGACACCCACACGAACAAGCTGAGTTACGACCCGAGCGAGTATGTTTACCCTTGGGTTGATCTACGTCCTGATGGTAATCTTACAAGCATTTATTCAGATAGAAGAAGGGAAGCGGAAGAAGTGATCAAAGAGGACTATGCCATTTCCAAAAGACGAAAAGAAGAGATTGAAAAGGTAACTGACGGTAATCAAAATCAGCTAGCTATTCAATGGGACCAGATTGAGAAAAATTTCAAATATAATTGTGAACATTCCGTTCCACAGTCCTGGTTCAATAAGCAAGAACCAATGCGAGGGGATCTCCATCATCTGTTTACATGTGAACCTGTTTGTAATTCTATAAGGAGCAATTATCCATACCATGATTTTAAGGATTATGAACCAGAAGAATTGATGTCGAAACGAATAGAAGAGAAGTGTGGAAAGGCAGATGAAGGATTATTTGAGCCTGAAAGTGGCAAAGGAACAGTGGCGAGAGCCATGTTGTATTTTTTAATCAGATATCCTGACGAGATAGAATCGTCTTATAAGGAAGGTATCGACACAGATTTATTATTGGATTGGCATCAGAATTTCCCACCTGACCTTTATGAAAAACACCGTAACCAGGCCATTTATGAAATTCAAGGAAATCGGAACCCGTTCATCGACTTTCCAAAGGAAATGGTAAAATGCTTTTAACATATAATGGTATTTAGTAAATTATCTCAAGGTAACAACGTGATAACTGGAAGTTTAAATATATATCAAATAAAACCCTTGATTTGAAGTTGAAATTGTGTGAATATGAGTAGTAGAAAATTATATAAGTGGTAACACTAGGGGTGCTAAAAAAGCTGAGAGAGACATTTGTCTTAACCCTTGAACCTGCACTAGGTAATACTAGCGAAGGGAAGTGGTACATAGATCGACTGTTATACCTTATTTATAAGGTGTTTTTTTCAAAACGTGACTTCAAAACCATTTCTTTTATTAGAAATGGTTTATTTTTTGTGTGCCCGGCATGTGCGCACGCTTTAGGGTTCGAGTCCCGAGCGGTGAAGGTCATTGTAACC
>NZ_JBHRSA010000003.1:0-172755 GCF_042643145.1 Virgibacillus xinjiangensis | reverse complement strand
TCACCCCGGACACCCTTGCCTTTAGCTAACGGTTACAATGACCTTCACCGCTCGGGACTCGAACCCTAAAGCGTGCGCACATGCCGGGCACACAAAGAGAAGGCATAACCCCAGTTATGGGTCATGCCCTCTCTTTTTATTAGAATTAGAATATCAAGCATCCAGCACTTTCATCAGTTTACGCAGCCCCTTCAGGAGCCGGGGAGAAGGTCTGCAGTACAAAGACTCCTCCAGTACATGGATGTTGCCATTTCTGACCGCTCGCATCTCATCCCAGCCCGGGCGTTTCTTCACCAGCTCAGGATTCATTTTTTCTTCCTTGACGCCGACCCAAACCATACAGATATGGTCGGGATCCCTTCGCTTGACATCCTCCCAGTTTGTTTGAACACTTGCCTCTTCTTCCGTTGAGTAAACATTCATGGCACCGGCAAGTTCACTGATCTCCGTGAGCCAATTCACTGCTCCCGGTGTAAAAACCGGCTTCGGCCACCATTCCCAATAGAGTCTCGGCCGCTCTTCCCGCATGTCTGACTGTTTGCGACAGGCATCGATCTCCTGAAGGAATTCACCCGCCTTTTCAGCCCCAAGGTCCGGACATCCAAGGGAGTCAGCTGTCTTACGAATATCAGCGGCAATCTCTTCCAGGGAGTTCGGATTGAGGATGATATAGGGAAGTCCTTGCTGCTCAAGTGCTTCAATATTTTTTTCCATTCCCGGGACACTTAAGGAGGCAAGGACCAAATCAGGTTCCAGTGAGGCCACCCGCTCCATATCGATGGATAGATCAGGACCTACTTTGGGCAGTTCCCTCACCTGTTCTGGCCAGTCGGAATAATCATCCACACCTACCAGTTCCTCTGTCTTCCCCAGATATTCCACAATCTCCGTATTGCTCGGACATATGGATACAATACGCATATGACTCCCCCCGTAATGTACTATTCTCCTTGATCAGTGGTAAGCACAGGCCCATCTTTCGTGATGACGATGGTATGCTCATATTGTGCGGACCGCCCTTGGTCCACCGTACGGGCGGTCCAGCCGTTATCGTCCATTTTACTGTGCCAGCTTCCTTCATTGATCATTGGCTCTATGGTGATCACCATGCCCTCTTTCAGACGAAGTCCTTTATTAGGCAATCCAAAATGCGGGATATGCGGATCCTCATGCAAGGTTGGTCCAATGCCATGCCCAGTGAAATCACGGACGACCGAGAAACCTTCCCCTTCAGCATATGTCTGGATCGCATGGCCGATATCTCCGAGCCTTTTACCGACCTGCGCCTGTTCGATTCCTTTGTAAAGAGCGGTTTTCGTGACATCCATCAGACGTTTCCCTTTTTCATCCAAATTTCCAACAGCATAGGTCCAGGCAGAATCAGCAAGACCTCCATCCAAATTGACGACCATATCCACCGTCACGATGTCCCCATCCTCAAGCTTTTCATTCCGCGGAAAGCCATGACAGATTTCATCATTGATGGATGCGCAAGTGGCATATTGATATCCTTGGTATCCTTTCTGCTCCGGTGTCGCCCCATGCTTTTTCATATATTCCTCTGCAAAGGCATCGATTTCCATGGTGGTGATCCCCGGTCGGATCATCTTGGCGATTTCCTGATGGATTTCGGCAAGCAGATCTCCTGCTGCCTGCATTTTTTCAATTTCTCGTTTACTTTTTCTTGTGATCATCTAATTCCCCTCTTTCCGTCTATAACACCATCTATATGTTAAAATAACTGGTATACATGTTTTCAAGTACAAACTCCATCATAAAGTGTATCATAAAACACGCGGCTTTTCAGTAGGCACTATTCATTACAGGAGGCATTTATTTGATTGATATAAAGCATGTCGATAAAAATTATGGCGGAAAGAAAAAAGCCATCGATAATTTGAATCTCACCATCCCAGATGGAAAAATCACCGGTTTCCTCGGCCCAAATGGTGCAGGAAAGTCCACGACCATCAAAATGATGACAGGGGTGCTCCCGTTGGATAACGGAACCATCACCTTGAATGGCATCGATATTGAGGAATCACCTTTGGAAGCAAAGAAGATCTTCGGTTATGTTCCAGACCAGCCGGATATGTTCCTCCGCCTGAAAGGAATCGACTACCTGAACTTCATCGGAGATATATACCAGGTGCCGGCACCTGTCAAGAAAGAGAAAATTGAAACCCTGACAAAGCAGTTCGATATTTATGATGCACTGAATGATTATATCCAAACCTATTCGCATGGAATGAGGCAGAAAATCATCGTGTCCGGTGTATTGCTGCATGACCCAGATATATGGATTCTCGATGAACCGTTGACCGGCTTGGATCCTAAATCAGCCTATATACTGAAAGAAATGATGAGGAAGCATGCCGACCAGGGAAATGTTGTCTTCTTTTCCAGCCATGGGCTCGAAGTCGTCGAACAATTATGTGACGAAGTAGCAGTAATCAACCAAGGGAACGTGCTGTTTCACGGAACCTTGGACCAATTGAGGGAAACCTATCAGACCGGGGATTCGTTGGAAAAGGTATTTTTGGAGTTGACCAACGATGCGTAATACTTGGCTGCTCACCAAAACTGTACTGAAAATGCAATATTCCCGTTCAGGGGGTAACAATTCACAACTGTGGGTCTATGTATTTGCTGCCTTGTTTTTGGTTCCGATGGCCATCATCTACTTGACTGTCGTCCATAATCTTGTTGGGTCGTTATATTCAATCCTCGCCCCGCTCGAACAGGAACATTTGATACTCGGTCTGCTGTTTCTTATGGTACACCTATTGCTTTTCCTAGTCGGCTTTATGACGGTGGTTGGCGCTTTTTATTTTTCGGAAGATGTGGCATCCTTTATCCCATTTCCTTTCCATCCCTATCAGATACTCTTGGCCAAAGCTTCCAATCCTCTCATCTACATGTATGTCATCAGTGCTGCCGTGTATTTTCCTGTGTATTTAGCCTATGGGGCGGCTAGCGGTGCCTCGTTGCTTTTTTACATATATGGCTTCTTCCTGTACCTTGCATTGCCGCTGGTTCCGTTTACCGCTGCCTCACTCGTGCTGATGGTCATGATGCGGTTCATCAATATCTCGAAAAACAAAGACCGCTCTAAAGTGCTTGGCGGTATTTTATCATTGTCCATGATTATTCTGGTGAATGTTCTCATCCGGATGAATACGGGTTCAGATGATACCATACAGAACCTGGCAGGATTACTCCAGGAAAACGGGGGATTATTGAAGGCGGCAACTTCTTTCTATCCGCCTGCATATTTCAGCGCAATGGCATTAGGTAATGCAGCTGCATGGTCCGGTGCTCTCCATCTTTTGCTGATGATGGGCATCAGTCTGGCGGCTGTCCTGCTGTTCATCTGGATGGGGCAACACCTATACCTCAAGGGCGTACAGGGAACAGGTGGTGGTAGCCAAAGAAAAACAGGGAAAAATCCCAGGGAGAAAATAAAAACCCGTCCGGTATGGATGGCTTATATCCTCAAAGAACTGCGGCTGATCTTCCGGACACCGACGTTTCTGATGCAGTGTGTCATCCAAAGCTTGTTTGCTCCCATTTTTATTTTGGTGCTGTTCATCATGGACTTCGGTGATAACCCTCTAGGAACGCTAGGAAGCATGTTCAATGCCAAAGAGTGGCTATTGCTCTTGTCCGTCATCGGCCTGTTTACCCTGGCAGGAAATGGTACATCGATATCCTCCATATCCCGGGAAGGGAAAAACTGGCAGGCCAATCTATTTCTCCCACTTCCTATGAAACAGGTGCTATTCAGCAAGATTGCAACAGCTTGGATCATCAACCTGTTGGCAATCAGCCTGGTTTTTATTTTGGGATTGTTCATGGGCGCTCCATTGATCATTCTGCCGTTCTGGTTGATGATCATGTTCACTGCCAGCTGGCTGATCAGCCTATTGGGAACCTACCTGGATTTTCTCAGCCCCCGGTTGAATTGGACAGATGAACAGGAAATTTTCAAAGCTCGTGTGACCGGCCTGTTCCTCCTGCTCTTTTCTATGGTGCCTATTGGTATCCTTGTCCTGTTATTGTGGCGGATACCTGTTTTCCAGGGCATATGGTCCACCGCTTTTCTGTTGATGGCCTTTCTGTTGGGGGGAATCTTCCTCATCCACCAACTTCTGGTCAAGAAATTGGATACCGACCACCATCAACTCCTCTAGAAATATAAAAAATGCAGCGGCCCATCAAATGGAGCCGCTGCATTTTCTATTCATTAATAACCGCCATAACCTCCGCCGTAGCCGTGACCATTATAAGCAGTTCCGATGATAATCAACAAAATGAAAAGTACGACCAACAGCGCAAAGCTGAACCCGTTACCTCTACCTTTATCGCTCATGAATAATTCCCTCCCTATTTTCAATCTACATTACTGTATGCATTGAAAATAATTTGGGTAGGGCATTCGCACAGATTATAGATAATCTTTTACATTATAGATTTCTCCATTTCTGATCCCCTCATCTGTGAGAATATCCACAAGGACGCCTCCAACTGCATCCGTGTCCCGGAGCAGATTCTTTTCCTTGTAATTTTTGAAGGTATCGACAGCAGTGAACTGATCTTGGGAACTGGTACGGATTTTTTCCTGCATATCTGTATCCATGATTCCTGGACTGAACGCAATTACTTTATTATCGGTCTTCAACTCTGCCTGTTCCAAGGCAACCGTCTTCGTATACATGTTGATGCTTGCCTTTGAGCTGCTGTAGGCACTCCAACCGTATGTGGCCCTCTCAGCCGCTCCCGAGGTCACGTTGGCTCCATAAAGAGGCACATCAGCCTCCACGGATTTTTTCAGAAAAAGATTCATTAATGTCATCGGTGCGATGGTATTGATTTGATAATGCTTGACTAAATCACTGCCACTCACGTTCATGGCCTGATCGATCGGTTCCACCACTCCGGCATTATTGACCAAATAGACAGCATGTAGATCTTCTGTGTATATTTCTTCCTCAATTTTCTCAAAAGTGTCCGTCAGTTCATCCATGTTTGCTAGATCACAGGAGAAATGCTGGTATTGTACATGATTTTCTTCTGCATGTTTCGGCAGGGTGCTGCTTTTGCTTCTGGAAATACCAATCACATTGATTCCTGACTCCAGAAACAACTTGGCTACAGACTCCCCCAACCCCTTGGAAGCTCCTGTTATAACTGCGTATTTCATCGGTTTCCCCCCTTATGTTGACTACCACTACCTCATATTTCCCCGTTATTAACGGTTGAAAACTCGGTTATTCCTTGACCTCATTCCAGTAATGTACCAATGTCTCCATTCCTTTGTCGAAACTGTCGATAGGAAAGCTCTCATTCGGTGAGTGCAGCCGGTCTTCTGGTGTACCGAACCCAAGCAATACAATTGGCATTTGATAGATGTCATCCATCCACTCCACCACTGGGATCGATCCGCCCATCCGGACAAACACCGTTTCCTTGTCATAGGCTTTCGTATAACTATTTGCCGCTTTTTTGATCAATGGATGATCGGGCTCCACTTTGTATGCCTTCGCAGATAATTTCTCTTTTTTGACATCCACCGTTACACCGGAGGGAGCCACCCTCTTGACATGGTCTTCCAGCAGCTGTTGAATCCGGTCCGGTTCCTGTCCAGGCACAAGGCGGCAAGTGATTTTAGCTGTTGCAGAAGAAGGGATGATGGTTTTCGTTCCTTCCCCTTGATATCCGCCGTATATTCCATTGATCTCGAAAGTCGGCCGGGCCTGTGTATGCTCTTTTGCAGTATACCCTTTTTCCGAGACGGTTTCCGGCACCCCTGTTGCCTGCTGGAAATCCTCCCCTTTGACCTCGGCAATCAGCTTTCTTTCCTCTTCGGTAATCGGCTCTACACCATCATAGAAGCCATCGACCGTCACCACTTCTTCTTCGTTCTTCATCGAGGAGAGGATATGGCTGAGAGCCATGATCGGATTTCGAACCGCGCCACCGTACATGCCGGAATGGAGGTCATGATCGGGCCCGTCCACGGTTATTTCTACACCGGTGAAACCTTTCAGTCCATAGAGAATGGTCGGCTGATTTTCGGCCACCATGCCAGAATCGGATATTACAGCAAAATCGGCCGAAAACTGCTCCTTTTTTTCCTGCAAAACATTGTAGAGGTTTTCGCTGCCGATCTCTTCCTCCCCCTCGATACATACTTTGACATTGAGGGGCAGTTTTCCTTCTGTTTTCATAAACGCTTCAAAGACAGCAAGATGTATGAATACCTGTCCCTTATCATCGCTGGCTCCTCTTGCATAAAGACGTCCATCCCGGATTTCAGGCTGGAATGGATCGCTGTTCCATTGTTCAAGCGGATCTGCAGGCTGCACGTCATAGTGGCCATAGAACAGAACAGTCGGGGCTTCCTCACCCGCTCCATTATATTCAGCGTATACCAGCGGATGTCCGCCAGTTTCCTGTTTTTCTACCTTCTCAAAGGGAATGTCCTTTAGATATGTAACGATAAAATCTGCCGCCCGCTGTACATCCTCTTTATGTTCCGGATCGGTACTCACGCTTGGGATGGAAAGAAACTCATTCAATTTATTCAGCAGTTGCTCCCGATTTTCATTCAGATAGGCCAAAACGTTCTCCGTCATCAGAAAGCCCTCCTTCTTCTTTGTCCCATTAATTTTAGCATATTCTGCCACTGGATAAACAGCAGAGTACCATTTATAATCGCCCAATATAGGGGAAGGGGTATGTAATGTGTCGGTAAAATTTCCCGGGCAATAAAAATGAGCGATCCTTATTATCGAATCACTCATTTTTATGTCATTAATTGTTGCCGTTTTGCGGAAAAATACGCTGAATCATGTTGCCCATTTGGTCGAACATTCCTTCAACAGGATCCCCATTGTTTGCATCATCCACATAATTATTGGTCAAATCTAGAAACTCTGGGTTCGTTGACACATATACGTTATCAATTTCATTATCGACAGATTGTACAACGTCACGGATCTGTTCTTTCACTTCATCGCTCAACTGGTCTTCACCATCGGCATTCCCGGTATCACCCTGATCACCGCCATTGGTGCCATTGATTTCACCTGCACCTTCATTGTCTCCACCGTTTGTACCGGTCAAATTTCCATCATTTCCAGCATTATTTTGGCCATTCCCCTGATTTCCGGCTTTGTCATTTCTTTCCGTACTGTCTACATCCATGCCCGCAGCAACATAGGCTGTGTTTTCTGTAGTCAGAACGTAAGCACGATTAATTCCTTCCACTTCTTCGGTTATTCTTTCCGCCGCTTGTTCAGATACATCGTATCGTGTTGCACCATTGCCGTCCTCCTGATCGCCTTCAGAATCCCGGATCAGTTGATATTCTCTATCCCTGTTCATTCGTTCACCAGTATCATTCACATTATTATACCTGGTTTGATCGACTTCCGGATCCCCTGCAGCTCCATTGTCATCTGTATTTCCTCCATTGCCGCAAGCTGCGAGGATGACAAGCAATGCACTAAGCAAACTCAGTATTTTCCATTTCATCATTTATTCCTCCTTACTGATTTGCTTTTAGTATGCAACATAGAACACTTATTATTCCGTTGTAAAAATCTCCTGATTTTGGCAACGAAGCCACTTTAAATGCTGGAAATATTATTGGGTGATGGGGAAGGATATAAACAACCCTTACACTTAGAGGAGGGGAACCATTGAAGATACCTGATTATGACAAAGCGCTCTACTATACACTCTGGGGACACTGGGACGATCTACTGGTGCTGATGGTACGGACCGATGATGATCTGCTTTCCAAAAAAATCCAGCTATTCCTCAATTCCTACCATCACTCGCTTGATGAAAGGAAAATCATGCAGAACCACGACAACCTTCTTTATTACTTGGACCACGCCATGAAACAGGAACCCGTCGTACTGATGGAAGTCTAAAATAATAATCCGGGATGCCAAAGGTGGCATCCCGGTTTTGATTTATTGTGTGCTGCCGATATATTCGCTCTGCCGAGGATATCGCGGGCGTCCTGCTGATTTGTTCGCTCTGCGGAGGATATCGCGCAGGTGCTGCTGATATATTCGCTCTCCCGCGGATATCCAGCAGGTGCTGCTGATATATTCGTTCTGCGGAGGATATCGCGCAGGTGCTGCTGATATATTCGTTCTACGGAGGATATCGCGCAGGTGCTGCCGATATGTTCGCTCTTCCGCGGATATCGCGGGCGTTCTGCTGATTTGTTCGCTCTGCGGAGGATATCGCGCAGGTGCTGCTGATTAATTCGCTCCCCGCGGATATCGCGCAGGTGCTGCCGATTAATTCGCTCTCCGGCTGATTTCCTGCACACGACTCACCGATTATCAACCATTTTCCCCACTATAAAAGAGTGCCCGTGACCCGGCACTCCCTTCGTTTATTTATCTCCCATGGGGCACGTTGCTTGGAGGTCCATTATTTCCTGGTCCTCCCCGGCCATTGCCGTTATTTTCAACCGGGCCATTTCCATTTTTTCCCATACTCCCATTTTTGCCGGGCTTCTCCCTTATGCTGTCATTGTTTCCATTTTTCGCTGGAGGTTTTCCATGGGGAGGACCTATATCTTCATCTTTTCCTCTTCCATTATTATTTCCTTTGCCAGGGCTTGCATTCTTGGCGTTTTTTTCAGAGGGGGGATGATCATTGTTTCGTTCATCCCCCCTCTTCGGTCCCTTGGGTTCTTCTTTTGCTTTGTCGCTGTTCCCTTTCATGGATTGTCCTTGGTTGGCATGATTACCTGGTGTTTTCTCTCTGTTATTGGCCGAGTCTGATCTATCCTTTTCTGCAGAAGGGGGTGTTTTGTTTCCTTCCGCATTCTGCTCTTTCCGTTCACTTGGATGTTTAACCGGTCCGGATACAGGGTCCTCTTCCTCTTCCTTCGATTCCTGACGGTTTGCTGATTCTTGTTCAGTCGCTGAAGTTTCTTTCTCTTCCCCATAATAAGAATGAATAATATCTATATCTTCTTCACTTAATGAATCAGCTGTATCCTCCGGTATTTCCTCTTGGTTTTCCAGTACATCCGCCATTATTTCGTTCATCGATCTATTTTCTTCCATTGCTTCCTCGTGCCAATCCCTTGGAACTTGGAAGGAGGCAATGTTCCAATTCGTTTCTTCATCTTTGATAAACTTCTCGATGTTTTGGTCGAGGGAAGGGTCGTTGCGATGTTCTGATATGTAACTGATTCCGATCAACATGCTCCGCTCTTCTCCCAGCTGGATAATCCCTGCCTCTTTTCCTTCCTCGATGATGCGTGCTATTACCTTATCCAGCTTCTCATGTTGATAATCCGTCAGATTATCGACGATATTGCGGGCATCTTCATTGATGGCACGAATGCCCTTGACCTGGAATGCTTCGCCAATTTCGAGTTCAATACTTGGATTGATTGCCAGGTTGACATAGGCATAGCTCTTTTCAGCCTGTGTCAGGAAGTAAACGGGAAATACCGCAAGCAGCAGGATGGAGGCAATCGCAAGCAGGCGGATATACTGGCTGCCACTTAAAGACCTCGGCGGCTCAGTCAATGGTTCGAAACTGACTTCCATCCCAACATGTGCATCCTTTATTGGCGCAGCTTTTTGAAATGTGCCATCCCTTGTGAGAATGATGGTACATTTCTTCTCATGTTCCATTATGATTCCCTTTGGCATCCATCCACCCCCTTCAAATAATCCTTGAGATATAGATAATCCTCACTTAATATGATGAAAATAGCCAGAATGAATTTCCGGTTTCTTTCCAAGGTTTTCTTACTTACATTCACTGACTTCACTAGTTCTTTTATTGGCAGTTTCTGTTTCTTCTGCACCTTCTCACGCAAATGCTCGTCATCATACAGCACCATTGCCGTATGTATGGCTGATTCACGCGCGTCCCGGTGCTTAGGCGAAACGTCAGCGATCTCAGCTAAACTCAATTTATATTCTGCCAACTTTTCCTTGAAATCCGCAATTTCCTCACGAAGATGCCAAGCGTCTTTCTCTATCTGGTATCTCTCCTGAACGGCAGTGATTTCCCTTGGAGTCTCAGCCCGATCCATATCATACGTTTCATCCAAAGAGACCACCTTTGGCCTCTTGACCATGGACCTGATATAGTCGATGACCCTCCGTTTCACTACCAATTTCGCAAAAGAAAGAAACGAACTGCCGCGCTCAGGGGAATAGGAGAATATGGCATCATTGAAAGCGGAAAGTCCTATACTGAATTCGTCATCTCTGTGCGGGTCGATATACCTTTTACAAACCTCGCAAACGCATGTTGCAATGAAGGGTTTATATGTATCGAGAATATAATTCTGTATAGAATGATCACCGTTTTGCGCCATTTCAACCATTTCTTCCAAAGAAGGGTCATTCAATCTGCTGCTCATCATCAAACAGAGGCACCCCTTCCTTCATAAATTTCGTTATCGTCCAATCTTTTGTGGGTATAATTTTCAAGTAAATATTGCCACCTATTGCAGTTATATCCATCATGGGTTCACCAGCTTTTATCGTAGTCATCATTACTTTTCGAGAATAAACCATCTTTCATCATAAACTATCCAGCAATGGGAAGCTATCTCATTCACATTACAGTTTATTTAAATATCAGTTGCAGATATTTTTGCCTGACGTATTCATAAAAAAAATGCCTCTGAATAGAGGCATTCTGGATCTTATCAGCGTTCGACAAGAATATCCGCTTTTTTGGGGTACACTTGCTTTTGATTAACTGTTTCCAACGGGATATCCAGGTAGATATCCTTCTCATACCAATCAACGGATTCTATCTCTTCCGGTACCGCCAGCAGATATCTCTCTTCGATATAGCTTTCACTGCTCTGAATGACCAGCTGCTGGATTTTCCAGTCTTCATCATCAAAGATCATGTCTGCCACCGTTCCTACTTTTCCATTATTCGCATGGACTTTGAAACCGGTTGTTTCTTCGTCGCTTCGGAGGTTGTGAGAAGTATCCTCGCTTACAGGAACATCATTGGCGGCCTTGTCCCTAAGAGATTCAGCCTGATCGAAGGTAGAAGTGATCGGGCTATTGTCCACATCCCACATGGAGCTGGTCAACCAGTAACGGCTCCAGCCATAATAGCCGATCAATGAATTCTCAGCTTCTGCAGTTATATCCTGCCCTTCTGGTATAGCCGGACTATTTTTTACGGTATCTTTATCATATTCTACTTCAAGCTGTCTTTCTGTTTCGTTCAGATTGGTAAACGAAGACGGCGCCAGCAGGACTTTCCTGCCCGGCAGCCACTTTCTCGTGTCTACCACCGCATAGCGGATCGTCCAATCGGTGTCATCAAAGTATAGATCTTTCACTTTGCCCATCTCACCATCTGTTGCTTGAATATTATAGTCTCGTATATCTGAAGTAAAAAAACGCACGAGAAATCCTCCTTCCAAATGGATGGTACAGAGAATATTCCCTCGATCCTATAACACCAAACCAAATGGACTTTATGGAAGAGAGGATGCCTCATACTTCGCGTGAAAATAATCTATCGGTACAAACAACCCTACCCTGCCATGCTCTTCATGTCTCAGCGTAGCAAAAACAATACCTGCCACTTTCCCATCCATGCTGATCACCGGACTTCCACTGTTTCCCCTATATACAGGAGCATCCATCATCATAACTGGTTGATCCCAATCATCCAACTGCGTAGAGCCGATCACTGACCCTTCGTTGGCAATCCCATTAAACCGCAGGGGGTTACCAATAAAATACACCGGCTCTTCTTCTTGGAATTCTGACTCCTTTTCCAATTGAAGATAAGGAAGGTTCTCTTCTTCGGAATCCACTTCCAGTACAGCCAGGTCAATCGATGGATGGGTCTCCACCACATCTGCTTCAAACAGCCCCTGTTCTGGAAAGGCAACAGTTACGTTCTCCTCCCCCTCGATGACATGATGGTTGGTAAGAATGGTCCCCTCCTCAGAAATTCCGAAGCCTGTACCTTTTCCGTCATCTGTCTCTACTACTACCACCGCTTCTTTATATGTTTGGATATCTTCTTGGGAGGATAAGCGTGCAGAGGTCGTCAGGAATTCGATCGCAGGGATGGAAAATGTTTGGGGAAGCAATGCGGCCACATGGAAAAGCATCACCAGGGCAATCAGCCAGAAGATCCACCTTGGAAACGGGGGCTTCTTTGTTTTCTTCTCTTCTTCTTGCTCCCTTCCCCATGTCTTTCGACGCTCTTCTTCCAGAATTTCATATATCTCTTCTTCCCCGAGATCTTCGTATAGGTCTGTATCGATGATATCCTGCTGCGTCTCTTTGTCTTTATCCATGGAAATCCTCCTGAAGGCTGGTCCTGTATACGATCCGACTCATAAACTACTTCATTTATATGGTATCATCTTGTTGCAGAAAAATCCTGTACTTGCTTCTTCTCTTTGTGTGCTTCACCCGCCGCTTCGAAAGTTCCGCTTCGCCTTCCGCGGGTGACCCGTTGGCTTCCCGGACGGTCGTTCTCCGGGATCTCACTTTGGCCACTGTTCCTGCGGGAGTCTTCGTTGATTTCCTCCGCTAGAGTCATAGCTTGAGTAAAATTCATGGAACGATTGGAATTAAAAAAAATCATATTGACAAAGTGAGAAAGCTTCACTAGGCATTCATTCCATGATCCACGCACATTCGAAAACCAGAAAACTACCCCTAGCGTAGACAAAATACGAAGACTCCAGTGGGAACAGCACGAGCTTGAAGGCCCCGGAAGAAGCGCCCTTCTTCTGAGGAGACTGAAGCCGTGCCCATGGAAAGCGAAGTATTTTGTCGCAGCGGTGGCAGTCCTTATCATTTCTATAAGAGATTAGCAAGAGAGGTTATGGAAACTTAACCCTCTCGCTTCTCTAATCATCTAAGAATCAGAATTTCGCCCCAGCAGAGGCAAAGTGCGAGATTACTGCAGAAACTGAAGAAAAGGCCAAAAAAAAAAGAACACCCTGCCGTTCAAGGTCCTCTGTAAAATGGTATGCTGTTAGCGGGTTTCCGTTCCTAGATTGGTTTTACTGTTGAATCCCAGTTTTACCATCTGTCTAATTTTACTCTCGGCTACACCCGTAGCCAGAGAAATTTCTGAGAGGGATACCTGTGGATTTTTTGTGATAAAGGCACGGACTTTGTCACTTTCTTTGAGACAATGAGGGCACATCATGAAAGGACTGCTTTTCATAGGATCTTTGCATAGGCGGCATTTACGGTCTATGCTGGACATTTCCTCCCCCCTCTTGTTCATTTTCCCACTATTATATAACATTCTGTAAATTATAACAATAAAACGCCGAATAAAAATTGGAATATATTTACAATAGATGGACAATTTCATCTTCTTACAGCTTTTTCTGTGCGAAATTTGGCGTGCAATGCTATAGTAACCATAAAGTTTAGTTAAAACAGATAAGGAGCTGAATGTGATGAATTTGGATGAAATGCTCGCTTTCAATGAGCAGTTTGTTTCCGATAAGGAATACGAAAACTATAAGACGGACGGACTCCCGACAAAACGGACGGTCATCTTCTCCTGTATGGATACACGCCTGCTGGAATTGCTGCCAAAAGCTCTCAACTTGAAGAATGGAGACGTAAAAATGGTGAAGAATGCTGGGGCAGTCATCCGCGATCCCTTCGACAGCACCATGAAGAGTATCCTGGTCGCTATTTACAACCTGCAGGCGGAACAGGTCATGGTAATTGGCCACCATGACTGTGGGATGTCAAAAATGGATGTACCAGCATTGGAAGACAAAATGAAAGAGAGAGGCGTAGCTAAGGAGACACTGGAAACCTTGAGCCATTCAGGAATCGATTTGAATGAAGAATTCCGTGGCTTCCGTTCGGTTGAAGAATCAGTCGAACAGAGTGCGGAGATCATTCGCAACCACCCGCTCCTCCCAGCCGAGGTGAAAGTCCATGGGCTCGCGATCGACCCTGGTACCGGGAAACTCGATTTAGTTACAAGAGATGACTGATGATTTTAGGAAAGACTGCCATATTACTGGCAGTCTTTCCTGCTTTTCCTGGGATTTCCTCATAATTATTCCCTTTCTCCGCATACTATGGGTATCTTGAATCATTCTTTGATTATCTACGGAGGCACCTATGCGTATGCAGCGTCAGAAACGATCCTCAAGCGGCATATTTCCCACCAAACCGGAAAAATTGAAAAACATACTTGAGCAGAAATTTGAAAACAATCCGGATGTCAGCTTTACCGTATATGAAGTACAGAAACAGAAGATTGCTGTCTTCTTCATCACTTATCAAATCAAACCTGAAAAAGTCGAACGTTCCCTGTTGAGCAAACTTCTCAACAAAGACAAGGAATGGACGAATAAAGATCTCTTGAATGAAATCCCGCTTCATAACGGAGAGTCAGTTGAAAAGCTCGATGATATCCTTGATGGACTCATACAGGGAAAGGTATTCATCTATATAGAGGATGAAGATCGTTGTCTCTCCTACCCACTGGTGAATGTGGAAGCCCGACAGATTGGGACGTCTGAAACAGAGTCTGTAGTGGTCGGCCCAAAATCCGCTTTTACCGAAACCCTTACGACCAACTTGAACTTGATCCGCTGGCGGGTAAGGTCCACCGACCTGGTAATGGAAGAAATCAAATTCGGTAGTCGAGCAAAGACCAAGGGACGGCTGGTCTATATCAAATCACTCGCCAATCAGACCGACATCGACACCATGAGGCAAAGGCTGGAAGATCTGGATATCGACCATGTGGATGATACCAATATGCTGATGCAATATGTGGAAGATTCATCGTTCACACTGTTTCCCCAATTCTATACTACGGAATTGCCGGACAGAGCCTCCTATTCTCTGCTTCGTGGCAGAATCTGTGTCATGTTGGAAAACAGCCCATCCGTCATCGTTGCTCCTACTACTTTCTTAAGTTTCTATGAATCACCCGAAGACTTGTATATGCGCTGGAATACCGGTACGTTCCTCCGGTTCATCCGCGTCCTGTCACTGGCCATCACCCTGTTGCTGACACCGATGTATGTGGCTGCTGTTACCTTTCATTATGAAATGATACCAACAGAACTGCTTGTATCTATTGGGGAGTCTAGAGCAGGGGTGCCCTTTCCACCCATTTTTGAAGCGCTGCTTTTGGAATTTCTGATTGAACTGCTCCGGGAAGCTGGTGCGAGGCTCCCGACGAAGATTGGTCAGACCATCGGGATTGTAGGTGGTGTAGTAATTGGGACAGCTGCCGTACAGGCAGGGATCACCAGCGATATCCTGATCATTTTCACGGCACTTAGTGCCCTGGCGTCATTTACTGCTCCTAGTTATTTGATGGGGACTGCCAGCCGTGTGCTTCGCTTTCCAATGATCATACTTGCTGGCAGTCTGGGGATACTCGGCATTATGTATGGTATCTGTTTGCTGATTATCCATCTGTTGAAAATCAAGTCGCTCGGCCGGCCGTATCTTACTCCGCTTTATCCATTCCGCATGAAGGATTTCAACAAAGTCGTCTTTCGCCTGCCACCTCAGTTCCAGGGAAGAAGGTTCGCTTCTTTCCAGCCGAAAGATAAAAGGCGACTGGACAAAAGGAAATCGTCGGCAAAAAAAGATATTGATAAGTAGGTGTAGAAATGGACGTGAACATGAACCTGAAAGAAAACCGAAAACTCCAGGCATTCTACTTATTTTTCATTCTCACCTCGGCACAGCTTGGGGTAGGGATTGTCGGCCTGCCTAGGCTTGTGTACCAGGAATCCGGCCAGGACGCCTGGATTTCCGTTCTCCTGTCCTATGTCTTCCTCGTTATCATCATGACTGTTATGTTGATAATCCTGAAACAGTACAAAAGTGCGGACATCTTCGGCATTCAGGTGGATGTTTTCGGGACATGGCTCGGTAAGCTATTAGGGACGGTCTATATCCTATACTTTCTCTTGCTGCTATTTTCCGTCATCATCACCTATATTGAGATCTTGAGAGTGTTCTTGTTTCCTTATATTCATCCCTTGGTGCTTGGAGTTTTGCTTATCTCCTTAATTGTCTATACCGTAACAGGGGGACTGAGGATTATTGTCGGTGTCTGTTTCCTGTTTTTCTTCATGACCCATTGGCTTGTCCTGCTCTTAATCGAACCGGCAGCCGATATACAGATTGCCCACTTCCGTCCACTTTTTCAAGCTTCTTTCACAGAACTGCTCAGTGGTGCACGGAGCACCTCCTATACGTTTACGGGCTTTGAAATACTTTTTCTTATCTACCCGTTCATCCAACAGAAGGACAAAATCCATAAACCTAGCTATTTTGCTGCTTTTTGGACGGTTTCCCTGTCCTTGTTGGTCACCATGATCAGTATCGGCTATTTCAGTAAAGAACAGTTGCAGCAGAGGGAATGGGTAGGGCTGTCACTGTTTAAGATACAAGAATTTCCCTTTATTGAGCGGCTGGATTATGTGGTGGTGGCCGAATGGCTGATGGTCATCCTTCCAAATATGCTGCTGTTCATGTGGGCGGTCACCTATGGAATGAGCCGCTTATACAAAGTTCCACAAAAGACCACTCTGTACATAACTGCAGCACTGCTACTGGTAGGTTCTGTTTTGATCAATGACCATTTTGCCGTTCAGAAAGTCATTAATATGACAGATACTATAGGATTCTGGCTGGTATATATTTATCCGCTGATCTTGCTTCCCATGGTATTCATCAAGAAAAAATGGAAGAAGTCTAAAGGGGGCAAAGGTAATGCCCGATAAAAAAACTGTTTTCCACCTGTTGATCATACTTCTTCTCTTGACAGCCTGTGCACCAACAAGGGAAATTGAACGGCTGGGAATCATCCACACGTTGGGAATCGATGTAACTGATGATGGCCAGCAGATAGAAACGACCATGGTTATCTTTCAATTTGATGAACAGGCAGCGACCTTGACTAAGAATGTCATTGGCCAAGGTAAAACCGTGAGAGGGGCGCGAAATGATGCAAGCAACCAATCCGCCTACCACCTCGCATCAGGGCAGATGCAGTTGCAGCTTTTCGGTAAAGAGGCGGCAGAACAGGGGATCCTTCCGTATTTGAATATGTTGGTAAGGGATGCCACGGTTTCCGACACCATGTTCCTGACTGTTACCAACCAGACAGCGAAAGAGATACTGACCACCGGTAGGGAGCTTACAGAAATCAACATCGGACAGTTTCTTTATGGCGTTATTGAACAGGAGAAGAATGAACATAAAATCCCAAGAAGCGACTTGCAGATGTTTTCCCGCACGTACTTCGAGCCTGGGCAGGATCCATGGCTTCCGGTGATGGATATAGAAGAGGAGCTTCCAGCCATAGTTTCCATGGGCATATTCCAGGATGACCGCTATGTCGGTGAACTATCGTTGAAAGAAGCATTCTATTTGAATCTGTTCATCAATAAGATTGCGCCTGCTCCGCTTGAACTGTCCCTCCCCAGGGAGCCATTTCAGGATTACATGCCCGAAAAAAACAATGACAGTGAAGAGAGCCTTGATATCAAAATCCAACTGAAAGGAAACACGAAAACAAAACTAGTGGATAAAGAGGAACTTCGTTATCAAACAAATGTAAAGGTACAGTTCCGGCTGGACGAATTCTCTGAAGTTATTGTAGTGGAGGATGAGAAGGTGGCCGAGCTCTTCGAAAAGGAAATCGCCAAGAAGATGGAGGAGGAGTATGGAAGCCTTCTGAGAAAACTGCAGGATATGCAGTCAGACCCATTCGGTTTCGGGAAGTATTACCGTCTCCAGAAAAAGAATGGCGAGATGACTTCAGATGAATGGAGGGAACTCTACCCTGATATTTCGGTCGATTTCAATGTGGACGCTGAACTAATCCATTATGGAACCATCCAATAACTGAAGACAAATGTAAAAACTCCCCTGCATTGGATCTGCAGGGGAGTTTCCGTCATTTGGCCGTTTCTTTTAGAATCTCAAGCACCCGTTCACGCGCCTGTTCACTTTTGTACTTCTTCATATAATCCAGCATGACCGGTGCATGTTCTTTCAGCTGCATGATTTCTCTTACAAGTTTATCGGTCGTAAGCTCCTCTTCCTCCAGCACTCGGGCATAGCGTTTTTCTTTGAATGAGCGGGCATTGACGATTTGGTCTCCTCTGCTCGCCTGTCTGGATAATGGCACAAGAAGCATCGGTATTCTCAAGGCGAGAAATTCAAAAATGGCATTGGACCCTGCTCGGGACAAAACGTAATCCGTGGCAGCGAAGACATCCTTCAGCTCTTCATTGATGTACTCGAATTGAGCATAGCCCTTTTCCTGAATGGACGGATCAGTTTTTCCCTGCCCGCAAATATGGATGATCTGCATGGATGGAAGGAGTTCGGGCAGGCTTTCCCTGACAGCGGCATTGATTTTCTCAGCACCACCGCTTCCTCCCATGATGAGAAGGACCGGTTTAGAATCATCCAATCCCGCGTAGGAAAGTCCTTTTTCCCTGCTTCCTTCAAACAGCTCTTCACGGATGACCGCTCCAACATATTCCCTCTTCTTCTCGGGAAGATACTGCATGGTCTCCTCAAAGGTTGCCAACACCCGTTTAGCAAAGGGAATCGCAATCTTGTTGGCAAGTCCCGGGGTATAATCCGACTCATGGATGACAGCAGGAACATTGCGCAGTTTGGCGGCAGCCACCACAGGCACGGAAACAAATCCGCCTTTGGAAAAGATGACAGCCGGCTTCCTTTTCCCGATGATCCGCCACGCCTGCATGGTCCCCTTCATTACCTTGAATGGATCCTTCAGGTTTTCTTTCGACATATACCGACGCAATTTGCCCGTCGACACGGCATGATAGGTGACCCCTTCCAGCGGTTCGATCAACTTTCGTTCAATTCCATTCTCCGATCCGATATAATCTATCTCCCATCCGTCCTGTCGATATACAGGGATCAAAGCCAGGTTGACGATGACATGGCCTGCTGTACCTCCACCGGTAAAGAGAATTCGTTTATTCATGTTATGTACGTCCTTTCTATCTATCTTATTACAGAACAAAGCAGTATAATGGACACGATGCTTTGCCGACCATTCCAATCCAAACGATCTACGGAACAGGCTGGTGCATTCGTGATTACCTGATTAAAGTGTAATAGATACCTGGAAAAAAAGGAAGAGAAGTATGCATGAAACAAAAACACTGAAAGAAAAACTGAAACTGTTCATGGTGATTGTCATCCCCGTGCTGATCACCCAGCTCGGCATGTCACTGATGAATTTCTTCGATACCGTGATGTCCGGCCAGGCGGGAGCAGATGACTTGGCCGGTGTAGCCATCGGAGCCAACTTGTGGCTGCCGGTATTTACGGGAATCAATGGTGTGATTCTCGCCATTACGCCAATTATCGCTCAGCTGACCGGGTCGATGCAGCAGGATGAGGTACCCATTAAAGTTCAGCAAGGAATCTATTTATCCTGCGCCCTGGCCTTATTTGTCATCACAGCTGGCGCACTGGCGTTGAACCCAGTCCTCTATGCAATGGATCTGACTTCAGAAGTCCGGCATATTGCCAGATATTACCTGGTTACTTTAAGTCTTGGAATCATTCCATTATTCCTATTCAATACCTTGCGCTGCTTCATCGATGCACTGGGCAGAACACGCACCTCTATGTTCATTATATTGATGGCCCTGCCGTTGAATGTATTTTTCAACTATATTTTCATTTTCGGCGGCCTCGGGATTCCAGCATTCGGGGGGATCGGTTCCGGAATCGCCACTGCTGCAACCTATTGGGTCGTCTGTCTGATTTCCCTGGTCATCATCCATAGACTACAGCCATTCCGGGGATACGGGGTCCTGTCCAACTGGGTAAAACCCTCTCTTATCGCTTGGTGGGAACAGCTGAAAATCGGGATACCGATCGGGCTCGCCATTTTCTTTGAAACAAGCATTTTTGCTGCAGTAACACTCTTGATGAGTGTCTACAGCACCTATACCATTGCCGCCCATCAGGCGGCCATGAACTTTGCTTCCCTTCTGTATATGATGCCGTTGAGCGTAGGGATGGCCCTTACCATCGCAGTGGGGTACGAAGTCGGGGCGAAGCGCTACAGGGAGGCGCGCACCTATGGATATATCGGGATATCCGGAGGCCTCCTGTTCGCCATCTTCGCTGGGATTGTGCTGTATGCCTTCAACGAGCCGGTAGCCGCTTTATATAATTCAACACCCGAAGTTGTTGAGCTGACCAAGCAATTCATCATCTATGCCATCTTCTATCAGTTGGCAGATGCCATCGGAGCACCTATCCAAGGTGCCTTGCGTGGCTACAAGGATGTGAATATGACGCTGATGATCGCCCTCGGCTCCTACTGGGGGATCGGCCTGCCGACCGGCTGGATCCTCGCAAATTACACGGCCCTCGAACCATTCGGGTATTGGGTCGGAATCATTACCGGCTTGAGTGTTGGTGCCCTGGCATTGCTGTGGCGCCTGCTCCATATCCAACGCAGATATCAGGGGTAAGGGGCCCTAAACGATGGACACGCAGGAATTCTGTCTGATTATTCGTCTCCAAGCGCGCTCCATTCTCCTAAAAAAGAAAGCGAGAGCGCCCCCTCGCTTTCTTCCTATCCATCCAGATTCCATACAACTAAACGTTCCTCTGTCATCTCCTCGATGGAATATCTCGGGCCTTCTTTTCCCCATCCACTATCTTTCACCCCACCATACGGCATTAAGTCCACGCGGTACTGCGAAGAATCGTTGATCATCAAACCGCCGACTTCCACTCTTCTGGCTGCATGGAAAGCCGTATCCAAGTCACGTGTGAAGATACCTCCTTGGAGACCGTATGGGGACTCGTTCAGTTCGTCAATGCAGGCATCAAGGTCTTCATATTCCAGAATGCTCACCACCGGAGCGAAGATCTCCTCACTGACAACCTTCATATCTTTCCGGACGTCTGTCAAAAGTGTAGGTACATAAACAGCACCATTCCTTGTGCCTCCTCGCACGATCGTGGCGCCAGCTTGCTCTGCCTCTTTCACCCATTCTTCTGCCCGCTCCGCCTCTTCTTCATCGATCATCGGGCCGACCACTGTCGCTTCATCACTTGGGTCGCCCACTTCCACCTCTTTGATTGCTTTGTCCAGCTTTTCCTGGAATTCCTCTCTGACGTCCCGGTGGACATATAGCCGTTGGGGGGTGATGCATGTCTGTCCGGCAAAAGCAAAGCTCGCTGTTGATAAGACGGAAGCTGCTTTATCAATGTCAGCGTCTTTATGGATGATCACTGGCGAATTATTGCCAAGTTCCAGGATCAATTTATTCAACCCGGTGTTCTGCTTGATTTTCAGGCCTACTTCAGCACTGCCTGTAAAGGTATAAGTCGAAATACGGGAATCTTCCTGCATCTGCTTACCTACCACTGAACCTGACCCTACCACGACATTCAGCAATCCAGCCGGCAGGCCTGCCTGGTCAAACAGCTCTGCCAATTTCAGTGCCGACACGGGAGTCGCACTTGCCGGTTTAAGGACAACTGCATTCCCCGCCGCCAGTGCTGGTCCGATTTTATGTGTGACCAGGTTCACTGGAAAATTGAACGGAGTAATGGCGCCAACGACACCGACAGGTACTCGGACCGTGTATGCCATACGATTTTCCGATCCAGGAGCAGCATCCACGGGGACCCCATGTCCACTGATGCGTTTCGCTTCTTCTGCGGAAACCTCCAGTGTCTGTGCAGCACGTTCTACTTCTGTTCTTGCCTGTTTCACCGGTTTACCTGCTTCGGCGACCAGTATCTGAGCAAATTCCTCTTTTTCTTCCAATAGTTGATCCGATACCTTTTTCAAAATTTCATAGCGTTCATAGGGAGATAATTGTGTTGACCGGAAGGCTTCTGCCGCACCGGCAATTGCATCATCCACCTCTTTTTCTCCGGCTTTCGAGACATTGGCATATACTTGCTGTTTATATTTATCCATCACTTCAAGCTTTTCCTCGGTAGTCACCCATTTTCCGTTGATAAAAAGATCTGTCTTGGTACGCATATTCATCCCTCTCCTTCCTATTCATTGTTTATCCTTTTTGAAAAGGAGAGAAACATTTCCATATGGGAGAGGGCCGGTGACACTTGAGGACGGTGATGGAGCTGCGGGATTAGGAATATCAGCAGAACAGGCGCGATATCGACAGGTGCGCACGCTTATCGGCAGCACAGAACGGATATCGCTAGGTGCGCATGGATATCAGCAGCACAGGCAGGATATCGCTAGGTGCGTTGGGTTATCGGCAGAACAGCTCGGATATCGACAGGTGCGCACGCTTATCGGCAGCACAGAACAGATATCGCTAGGTGCGCATGGATATCAGCAGCACAGGCAGGATATCGCTAGGTGCACTGGGTTATCGGCAGAACAGGCGCGATATCGACAGGTGCGCACGCTTATCGGCAGCACAGAACGGATATCGCTAGGTGCGCATGGATATCAGCAGCACAGGCAGGATATCGCTAGGTGCGTTGGGTTATCGGCAGAACAGCTCGGATATCGACAGGTGCGCACGCTTATCGGCAGCACAGAACAGATATCGCTAGGTGCACACCGATAAATCCCACTTCCTTCTAATAGATATAGAAAAAGCAGACGCTATGAGCGTCTGCTTAAAATATTTATTCTCATTTTCTAGCTAGTGTGACTGCTCTTCAAGACCGTTTTCTCTATTTTATAAGAACAGGCCAGCTACTGTAGCGGAAAGGATGGATGCCAGGATAGAACCAACAAGCAGCTTCATACCGAAGCCGGATACGCTTGCTGCTTTCTCACCATCAATCCCTTTAACCGTACCAGCAATAATCCCGATAGAGGAGAAATTGGCAAAGCTCGTCAGGAATACTGTTACAATCCCGATGGTCTTCTCGCTCATTGTTTCCATTAGCGGTTGGAACTCCAACATCGCAACGAATTCGTTGGTCACGATTTTAGTACCCATGACAGACCCTGCTTGCAGGACTTCCCCTGGTGCGATACCCATCAGCAACCCGATCGGAGCCAAAACATAACCGAGAATTTCCTGTAGGGTAACACCTGCGAAGATCAACTGGATCAGCCAGTTCACCAATTCAAGGGAGGCAATAAAGGCGATCAGCATGGCGGCGACAATCAAGGCGATTTTACCACCTTCAAGGGCACCATTTCCCATTGCTTCGAATATACTTTTATCATTTGTAACATCACTGATATCCACTGTATCTTCTGCCTTTGGCACTCGGACAGGCGCAATGACGGAAGCGATCATCAAGGCACTGAACATGTTCAGTGGGAGTGCTACCAGGATATACTCAGCCGGCAGCATTTGGATATAGGCGCCGACAATGGAAGCAGATACAGAACCCATTGCAGACGCACTGACTATATAAAGGCGGTTGTCTGTCAGATGGTGGAACTGTGATCGGATGGCAATCAATGCTTCAGATTGTCCGAAGAAGATACTGTTGACTCCGTTGAACGACTCGATTTTAGGCAGTCCGGTCAGCTTGGAAAGCGCCGTTCCTATCCATTTGATGAGAGTCGGAAGTATTTTCAGATACGTAAGGACCTGAAGAATTGTTGCAAAGAAGATGATCAAAAGAAGTACATTGAAGAAGAACACTCCGCCCTCCTGCACTTCAAAACCTCCAACAACAAAGTTGATTCCTTCTGTCCCGAATTCAATCAATTTATTAAACCCGGCTGAAATTCCATTGATGATGACTTGTCCAATTTGCGTAGTGAACATGAACCAAGTGATCAGCAGCTGCAGTCCAAGCATGATGCCGATCCCTTTGTAATTGATATTTTTCTTATCATTAGATAATAGAAATGCAATCCCCAGCACGACGACAATTGCTAATAACCCAAGGATGATACCCACCTTATAGCCTCCCCATATATATTTTGTAAATGGTTACATTTTATAAAAACCACAGTAATTGTACCAAGATGTCTGACGTCCTGCAAGTGATTATTTATTCTGAATTCACTTGGTGGTTGCATAGTCCTATCTACCCAGTCGCTGTCCTTCTTAAACAACAATTGGTTACTTCTTCCAAGTCCAAAATAGTTATGTATCAAGTACCCAGAAGACAGTTTTAAAATGAGTAGTTTCAAGGAATGAAAAATAGCATACCAATCTATGCGATTTGGTATGCTATTTCTCTCATACTTTCATTTTCCTGTAAAAGAGCATCCCTTATATTTTCTAAAATAAGAAGAAGTGCGGATTAACCCTCCAGCAACAGATCATATGGATCTTCAATCATTTCCTTCACGCGTACAAGGAATCGTACAGCTTCTGCGCCATCCACAATCCTGTGGTCATAAGACAATGCAATATACATCATCGGACGGACCTCGATGGAGTCATCCGGCATGACCATGGCACGCTTTTGAATATTGTGCATCCCCAGGATACCAACCTGTGGTGCATTCAGGATCGGTGTAGACAGCATGGAACCGAAGATCCCGCCGTTTGTAATGGTAAAGGAACCGCCCTGCATTTCATCCAGTCCCAGTTTATTGTCCTTTGCCTTTTTGCCTAGGTTCGCAATCTCTTTTTCGATTCCGGCAAAGTCGAGACGGTCAGCATCCCGTACAACCGGTACAACCAGACCTTCTTCTGCAGATACGGCAATACCGATATCATAGAATTTCTTCACGATCAGTTCTTTATTATCACGGATTTCTGCGTTCAACAGTGGGAACTCTTTCAAAGCACCGACCACAGCTTTGGTAAAGAAGGACATGAAGCCAAGCTTGATATCATGCTTCTCCAAGAACTTATCTTTGCGCTGACTGCGCAGCTTCATTACATTGGTCATATCCACTTCATTGAACGTCGTCAACATCGCTGAATTCTGCTGTGCATCCACCAGACGTTTGGCGATTGTCTGACGGCGGCGGGACATTTTCTGTACATCCACTGGTTTATCGAATTCGGATTCAGTAGATGGTTGTGGCTTGCTTTCTTTCTGCGGCTTCGACGGTTTTTCTTCTTTCCCGCCTTGGGCAGCAGCATCCACATCTTCTGGACGGACGCGACCGAGTGGATCACGAGGGCTCACCTGACTGAGATCGATGTCAAGTTCACGGGCACGCTTTCTCGCGGCAGGAGAAGCGATGACCTCGCCATTGCCATTATTGCTGCTTTCCTGCTCTTTTTCGGATGTTTCTTCGGCAGACTTCTCCTCTTCCTTAGGTGCTTCTTTTTTAGGTTCTTCTTCCTTCTGTTCTTCCTTTTCATCGGAACCTTGGTCAGAAGCGCCGGCTTCCCCATTTTCATCCAGCTTGGCGATGACATCGCCTACTTCTACGTCATCCCCTTCCTCCACGACGAATTCGGTGACGACTCCGGCGAATTCGGAATTCACTTCGACATTGACTTTATCTGTTTCCAGTTCCAGTACAGGGTCGCCTTTTTCGACCTTATCTCCTTTTTGGACGAGCCACTCTGCTACTGTTCCTTCTGTAATCGATTCTGCTAATTCTGGTACTTTGATCTCTTTCACTGGGAATCTCCTCCTTCGGTCGGTTGTAAAGCTTCTTCTATGATATGGTTTTGTTCGGTTTTATGCACATTCGGAACCCCGACTGCAGGTGCAGCACGATGTGGGCGTCCAATATAGCGCAAGCGTTGTCCGTCCTTCAACAATTCTCTCAGGTAGTTGTCGACGAAATCCCAGCTCCCCATATTTTTCGGTTCTTCCTGCACCCAGACAATCTCTTCCAGATTTGGCAGTGATTTCAGTTCTTTCTCCATTTCTTTCATAGGGAATGGATAGATCTGTTCCAAACGGAGGATCTGCATCCAGTCGTATTTCTCCTCGGATTTATCCATGGTTTCTTCCAGATCCACCATGACTTTTCCTGTTCCGATCAATAGACGTTTCACATTCTTCTTCACCGCTTTGTGACCAGGCTGCTGGCGCAATGTCTGGAATTTGCCTTCCGCAAACTCTTCCGGCGCAGATGCCACGCGCTGGTTCCGCAACAGGCTCTTCGGTGTCATCAGCACAAGCGGACGTGCGGACTCGGTGTCACGCAATGCAGCCTGCCTGCGCAGCAAGTGGAAGAATTGAGCCGATGACGTGACATTGGCCACAATCCAGTTATTCTCTGCACACATCATGAGGAAACGTTCCAGGCGTGCACTGGAATGTTCCGGACCTTGTCCTTCATAGCCATGCGGCAGGAGCATCACCATATTCGATTTCTCGCCCCATTTAGCCCGTGCAGCAGAAATGAACTGATCGAAAATAACCTGTCCGGCATTGGCGAAGTCACCGAATTGTGCTTCCCAGATCACTAGCGTGTTTGGTGCCTGTACACTGTACCCATATTCAAAACCAAGTACTCCAGCCTCAGACAATGGACTGTTGCGGATATCGAATGCCGCCTCCGCCTGTTCCAGGCCATGGAGCGGGCTGTATTTCTCATCCGTTTCGGTATCATGGAGAACGAGATGACGGTGGGCGAACGTTCCTCGCTCCGTATCCTGGCCGGTGATTCTGATCGGAATCCCGTCGCTCAGGATGGAAGCATAGGCAAGTGCTTCCCCTGCTCCCCAATCCGCTTTATTTCCTTCTTCCAGTGCCTCACCGCGCTTTTTCAGGATCTTTTCGACTTTTTTGAAGCCGTTGAATCCTTCCGGACGCTTCAGCAGCCCCTCATTCAATTCCTTCAACCTTTCCAAAGGAACAGCGGTTTCAATGGAACTCAAACCATTCCGGAGAGCTTTCGGCACTTCATCCGCTTCCGCTTCCTCCACCTGGTTCTCTTTCATTCCTGTATAGATATCGCGCAGTTTCTGATAGACATCCTCTTTCATCTGCTCGAATGCACCTTCTTCCAGTGCACCTTTTTCTTCGAGCTCATTCGCGAAGACAGTGGCAGCTGTCGGATGGTTGTCAATGTCCTGATAAAGCTTCGGCTGTGTAGAGCGCGGCTCGTCCATTTCGTTATGTCCGTAACGGCGGTAGCCGACCAGATCGATCAGGAAATCCTTATGGAATTTCTGACGGTATTCGTAAGCAAAACGGACGGCGGATACACAAGCAATCGGGTCATCCGCATTCACCCGGATGATCGGGATTTCAAACCCTTTCGCCAAATCACTGGCATAACGGGTCGACCGGCCTTCTGTCTGATTGGTGGTATAGCCAAGCAGGTTGTTCGCAATGATATGAAGGGTTCCTCCTGTCGTATAGCCAGGAATGCCGCTCAAATTCAGGGATTCAGCTACTACTCCTTCACCGATGAAGGCGGCATCTCCATGGATCACTACGCCGAACGCTTTATTTTCATCTCTGTCCGGATACCCTTTCTGGAAACGATAGTCCTGTGCAGCCCTTGTGAATCCAGCAACCACCGGGTTCACAAACTCGAGATGTGACGGGTTATGGGCTAGCGTGATTCGTGTGGACTGTTCATCCGACTTGACTTCCTTTTCCGCACCAAAGTGATATTTCACATCTCCTGTCCAGCCATAGTTGATCCCCATGGAGCCCTCTGAAGGGACGAGCTCTTTGTTCGGAGACGTATGGAATTCGGAAAAAATCTTGTCGAACGGCTTCCCAAGCACGTGGGCCAGTACAGAAAGGCGGCCACGGTGCGCCATCCCCATCATGATGTGTTCAAACTTGTCATTGGTCGCATACTTGACGATCTGGTCCAGCATCGGAACCATGGACTCGAGGCCCTCGATGGAGAAACGTTTTTGCCCGACAAATGTCTTATGAAGGAATCCTTCGAAACCTTCCACATCCACCAGACGGCCAAGCAACTGCTGCTTCTCTTCATTCGAAAGGTTGGCACGTGCATTCCCTTCTTCGATGAAATTCGTCAGCCATCTGCGCTCCTGTTCATTATTAACGTGGTCAAATTCAAAAGTAATGGTACCTGTGTAGTACTTTCTGAGTTCCTTGATCGTATCCAAACCATTATCCACACCAGCAGGTGCCTTGTCCCATAACCAGGACGCGGGGATACTTTCCAGGTCCTCTTCCGTCAATCCATATGTAGCCGGGTCAACCAAACTGGACTTCCGGGTCTGGTCATGGCCGACCGGATAAATGTCCGCTTCGAGGTGGCCGAAACGACGAATAGCCTCAACAAGTTTCCATGCTGAGGTTAATTTCTTCACATCTTTTACAGATGTTGTACCAGACGGCTGGATATCGCTTCCTGATGCTTCCAGCCACGCGGGTGCCCCATGTCGCTCGAAAATCTCCCTTGTTGATGGATCTACTGCCTCCGGATCCTTTTTATAAAGTTCATATTGTTCTTCTGCATACCCAATGTTAGGTCCATGAAACTGTCCCCAGAATCTTTCACTAGATTCTTCATTTTGTGCCACGTCTTATTACCCCCATTAGAAGTTAGCTTCTCCCGCTGTGAAACGGTTACATTTTACTTTTACTACTAGCATATAAACTAGTAATTAATCTTCACAAACTAATATACCTCATTTCCCGACAGGAAACAATATATCCAAGTATAAATTTTACCAAACAAATCGATAAATAAAAAATATCGGATTAATCGGAAGAAAGAGACAGGAAATCATACAGAATCCTCGGCTTTTTCCTGATTTTGTTTCCATTCCGGCATATATTTTGTATAATGGAACCATACGACAAGAAGAATGTTTCTTACATACAGCTAAAGGAGGAAGGCAAAATGAAACTGGCATTGTTAATGGGTGTCATCCTGACATTCATCACATCATTTTTCACAGCTGGCTATGACGCTAAACCGGGAGTTCCAAAAAAAAATCAATAACAGTTCAGAAAAAGACGCCACGCAGTCAACCATGCATGGCGTCTTTTTTATGTCATTTCTGGAAAACCCTGCTGCCTCAGTGCTTCATAGATGATGATGGCTGCCGTGTTCGAAAGGTTCAAGGAGCGGATGCTGTCAGTCATAGGGATCCGCAGACATTGTTCCTCTTTTCCTGCCAGCAGTTCTGTTGGGATTCCACTGGTTTCCCTGCCGAATACGAAAAAGATGTCTTCCTCCGGATTGCTGAAATCAACATCGGTAAAATGCCGACTCCCGAAATTCTCTATATAATAATAGCTTCCTGCAGGATATTCGGCATATAGATCATCCAAGGATGAATGTTCCTTGATGGCTACATCCTTCCAGTAGTCCAAGCCCGCCCTCTTGACCATCCGGTCATCAATGGAGAAACCGAGCGGATGAATCAGATGCAGCGTTGCCCCTGTCCCTAAGCAGGTCCTGGATATATTCCCGGTGTTTGCCGGAATCTCCGGCTGAAACAATACGACATGTATACTCACGTTCCATTCTCCTTATCAGCTGAAATTGCGTCAATTATTGATTATACCATCAATCCGCTCCGATCCGGAAAAATTTGTACGTAATTTCCGGCGTCCATGCGGTGGAATCCTCGTAGGACCAGTAACGGTTTCTGCTGTTGTCGGTATGTGCATTCACAAGCGGCATCCCATGGGCATCTTTGGCCACGACGATGGTGTTGTGATCCCAACGGCCGTCCCCTTGGAAATCATAGCAGATGATATCACCAGGGAGCAGCTCTTCTGCGCTTTCCACTTCTCTGCCTTGCAGCCCTTTCGTCGAACCGCTCAAATACCAGCGCAGGGAATGGGCAACGGCCCAGCTGTAACTCCAATTGTCCCCACTATACCACCACCCGCGGTCACGGGCCGGCTGGCCATGCATGGGGGCGCCACCAGCCCGCAGGCATTGGGAAACATAATTGGTACAATCCACATCGAACGTGCGGTAGGCAGGGTTATAGCTGTTCCACCACCGCTCTGCATACTGTACAGCCGCCATCCGGTCATAGGTGAAACGATATTCTCCCGCATCCTCCCCTCTTTGGAGGATATCCAGCTTTCTCTCCGACTGAGGATTTTTCGGGACTTCTCGATGGTCCTCCACTTTTCCATTTATCCAACGGAATTCATAAGGGATCACCAGCTCTTCGACATGGAAACGGTCTTTCTGTTTGATCAGAAAGGTATGATGAAGCAGGTAACGATAGAAACAGTTGCCGTCATAACGGAACTGGCGGTATCTTTCACCTTGTCCGTGGATGCGTACGATTTCGGCGCCCCGGTTCTTCCAGAGTGCCTTTTTGCGCAGCCACCAGCTGTTCTCATTCCTCTCATCTGAAAAGAAACGGAGCCACTCCTTCTTCAATGCTTCCATTAAAAATCCCCTCCATCAACAAGTATATGGAGGGGATGCTTGTATCACGCCTGTTATTTGGATGCCAACGTAAAATCGAGTCCCTTCTGCATCTCTGTAAGGACCCTGTCGTCCGACTCTTTGTGCATCGCCATTTCAATTGCCTCGACTGCTTCTTCTGTTCCGATTTTGCCGAGGGACCAGGCGGCCGTCCCCCGGATCACCGGCCGAGGATCATTGTTCATGACCGCAATCATCTCTTCGACCGCCGTCTTATCTTTATAATGGCCAAGAGCAATCAAGGCATTCCGCTGGAGCGGCTTCTTTCCGCGCCAGGAACCGGATATATGCCCGAAGGTGTCCTTGAATTCCCGGTTGGAAATCCGGAGCATCGGCTTCAGCTTGGGTTTGGCCACATCATGTTCCGGTTCGAATTCCTCATGAAGATGGAAATCAACCTGCTTATTTTTCGGGCATACCATCTGACAGGTGTCACAACCATATACCCTGTTGCCGATTTTCGTACGGAATTCATCCGGAAGAAAATCCTTCGTCTGGGTCAGGAAGGCGATACATCGCTGTGCATTAAGCTGTCCGCCTTCCACCAAGGCACCTGTTGGACAAGCATCCATACACTTGGTGCACTCCCCGCAACTGTCTTCTACCGGATCATCGGGAACGAAAGGGATATTGGTGATCAATTCCCCAAGGTAGACAAAGGATCCGAATTCTGGGGTGATGATGGATGTATTCTTGCCGCTGAATCCGATTCCGGCACGCTCTGCCACTGCACGGTCCGACAATTCGCCAGTATCTACCATCACTTTATTGGAGGTTTCCGGAACTTTTTCTTTAATGAATGCTGACAGCTTCTCCAATCGGTCACGGAGGACGTCATGGTAATCCGTCCCCCAGGAGGCTCTGGCAAACAGACCTCTCCGCTCCTCTTTCGTACTCTTCGGTGCTCCCTTCATCCTCGACGGATAGGCAAGAGCGATGGAGATGATGGACTGTGCTTCAGGGAGCAGGCGTTCCGGTTCGGTCCTTTCTTCCACGGAACCTTTTTCAAAGCCGGATTGATACCCAAGTTCCTGCTGGCGTCTCAATCGCTCCCTCAATTCCCCGAATACATCTGCAGAAGCAAAGCCGATCTTGTCGATACCTATTTTCTTGCTGTATTCAATGATCTCCTGTTTCAGTTGTTCGGTACGCATCGGCCCCGCTCCTTTCCCAATTTTATTATTTATGCTCGACCTTTGCTGTCCGCATACGGTTGAGCACTGCTGCTATTTCATACCTTCTCGGTCGGGCAATATCACCTGGATGCTGTTGCCGGAAGGTAGTGAAAGAGGCCAGACCATCACGGTCCATCTGTCTCTCGATTCCGTCCAACAGTTCATGCAGGGACTTCCCGCCGAGTCCATCCGTCCGGTCCAAATACTGAATGATTTCTGCAATCATGCGGGTTTGGGACGGATCGACAAGCTGCTCTGTATTCTCGAAGGAAATATCCGTTTTTCCCATCAGGATTTTATACAGGCCTTTCGCCTGGGTCTTTTCCCGTTTGCCTTTCTTCGTCTGGAGGGAGCCCCGTTGGAAATAGCGGGCAGAAATAGTGCCGAATCCTTCTTCGACAGCTGCATCCCTCTCAAGCGGATATTCCTCCATGATGGCATTCGCTTGCTCTGTCACATTGTAGGGAACATATTCATCCAGCATGATGACGGTATCTGCTGTATCGAAATAATCACCAGAACCACCCATTACCATGATCGTCGACACATCCAGTTCATCACGCAACTGCCTGATTTTGTCGATGAACGGGGTGATCGGCTCCTTATTTCTGCTGACCAATTGCTGCATCCGGTGGTCGCGGATCATGAAGTTGGTCGCACTCGTGTCCTCATCCACCATCAAAGTAGTCGCACCAGCTTCCAGCGCCTCCATTACATTGGCAGCCTGTGATGTGCTTCCGCTTGCATTTTCCGTAGAGAAAAACCCAGTGTCCTGGCGATGCGGAAGGTTATTGATGAACGGAGAAATATTCACTCCGGTGACCTGCCGGCCGTCTTCTGCCCGGATTTTTACCGCATCCGGGTCAGTCAGTACGAATTCCCTGCCATCACCGGCCGTATGGGAATAGACGCCTCGTTCAATAGCTTCCAGCATTGTACTTTTCCCATGATAGCCGCCGCCGACAATCAAGGTGATGCCTTTCTTGATGGCCATTCCTTTTACAGGCTCTTTCCGGTGTGGGATGTCGATTTCTACCTCATCCTCTGCCGGGCTTTGGAATGCTACTGCCTTTTTCAGCGGACGATTGCTAATTCCGCTTTCCCGCGGCAAGATGGATCCATTGGCCAGGAAAGCAACCCAGCCTTCCTGCTTCATTTTCTCTCGAATGGCATCCTGCTGATCCGCAAGCTCCACAGCCTGCTGAATATCATCATCGGAAATGCTCATGACAGAATCCTTGATAATCGCCGGCAGGGCCTTAGCGAACAGCTTTTCTGCCTCACTTCCATTGATTTTGCGTCCATTCGCAGGCAGTCCGACAGAGATGCAGACCGTGATGGACGTGTCGCTGATCTGTACAGCGCTCCGTTCAAGCATTTCTTGGCCTGGAGCGTCAAATAGGATCATACCGCTTTTTCCCGAGCCTTTGATGAAGAAGCCGCCTTTGGCGACCGCTCTATTCACACTGCGGGCGACTGCATCTTCAGCTGCTGTCTTCCTGGAATAGGTCCGGAGCCATTCCTTTTTCACCGGACGCTTGGCAGCCGGGATTTCCAGCCGCAATTTGGATGGAGTCGCGAACGGGTCCCCTTGTACATAATCTATATACAAACGGAAATCTCCAAAACTGTAATTTCCTTGGATGCTCTTATAAGCTTTGTATCCTTTATGATCAATCTGTTTTAATTGCTGCAATAAATTCTTCATTCATATCCCTCAATCATATCGTTGTTTCTTACAGAATACTATGCGGCAAATGGGGAATTCAAGTGGTGTAGACAAGAGTGGAAGAACTTTAGGTAAATTAAAAACGCAACGCCCCGTAGCTTACTACAGAACACTGCGTTATGACATATGTATGGAGCGGGTGAAGGGAATCGAACCCTCGTCATCAGCTTGGAAGGCTGAGGTTTTACCATTAAACTACACCCGCATTTTGTAAGATGATTTACTTTTTATCAATTCCACCTAAGATGGATGATATGTATTACGTCGACTGCCTTGTTTGCGACGACAAATATTATTATAACGTGGTAGTCATAAAAACACAAGGGATATTTCGACTTTTTTTACCAAAAAATTACCTTTTCTTTAACTGGTTGCAATTTCAGAAATATTTCAGTTTTGTAGTAAAGTCCGTTTACATTGCTGGAGATACGTTATAGAATATTGATATGTTTAAGGAGGAATTTGAATCATGGCTGTTTATCCAATCATTTTATCACAGACAAGTTACACCCACCGCGATGACCTGACATACCCTTATCAGGAACGTGCCCTCCAATTTGGAGACGGTATCTACGAAGTGATCCGTATCTATAATGGAAGGTATTATCTGCTGGAAGAGCATGTGGATCGTCTCTTCCGCTCGGCAGAAGCCGTAAAAATCGAACTGCCGTTCACCAAGCAGGAAGTGACCGACCTCCTGTTGGAACTATTAGAAAAGAATGAGATGAAAGAAGATGGCAAGATGTATATGCAGGTCTCTCGCGGCTCTGCACCACGGGATCATGTTTTCCCTGCAGATGTACCGGCAAACATCTATGCCTATGTACAGCAGTTGCCACGTGCGGAAGAAAAGCTGAAAAATGGTGTACCAGTGATCACCCAACGTGATATCCGCTGGGAGAACTGTTATATCAAGAGCTTGAACCTGCTCCCGAATGTCCTGGCAAAACAGGAAGCTAAGGAACAGGGATGTGATGAAGCCATCCTTCACAGAGACGGCCGTGTCACTGAATGCAGCTCATCCAATGTATACTTGGTCAAAAACGGCGAAATCCGTACCCATCCGGCAACAAACAACATACTCCATGGTTGTGTCCGGATGAAAGTGAAGAGCCTTGCAGAAGAGCAGGAAATCCCTTTTATCGAGGAAGCCTTCCATGTGGAAGACATAGAGGATGCCGATGAATTGTTTTTGACAAGCAGTACATCGGAAGTCATGCCGATCACCAAAGTCGATGGAAAAGATATCGCAAACGGTGCACCCGGCCGGATTACCAGGTTGTTGCAGCAAGCCTATGACCAAGATGCCGGAATTGCTTCTACCGAGATTAAAGAACCGGTATCTTCCGCCGACAGTAAATAACGAGATCATTATGCCGAACAAATGAACTAGCATACCGCCCCATACTGGGTAGGTATGCTAGTTTTTTATCTCCATCGTCTATGCACACTCCCACGAATCGTCTGCCATAACGAAGAGAAACAAAGAATCAGACCTACTAGCGGAGGAAATCCACGGAGACTCCAATGAAATAACGAGCCTTAGAGATCCCCAAGGAGGCACCACGAGGTAGCTCGTAGGGAGTCCGCGGAAAGCGCAGGGTATTTCCGCAGATCATAGCCACTCCATCCTTGCAATCTTCAAATAATTTAATTGATTCGTCAATCGAAGCAGTTTAAACTGTACATACAATCACTTACCAATTGGAGGATCATTCCATGCCAGAAAACAAACGTGCCATCCAAACAGAAGATTTCACCCGCCTGGAAGTATTCAGTGACCCACAGTTCACACCAGACGGCAAAGCATATACCTACACTTCCACCACAGTGAACGATGACCAAGAATACATCTCCCATATCCATTACCATCAACTCGGAGATGCCGCCCCTGTTCAGTGGACGTTCGGTGATAACAAAAACAGCCACCTGCGCTTCTCCCCCGACGGATTAAAAGCCGCCTTCCAATCGAAGCGTTCGGGGCTGCCGCAGATATGGATCCTCTCCACAAAGGGCGGTGAAGCAAGACAGCTGACCACCTTCAAACACGGAGCCATGAATCCGGAGTGGGCAGAAAACGGCCGGTCCATTATTTTCAGCGCCCCATTGGACCCAGATGATGATGTCTCCAGTCAAAAAGAACAGACGAAAGAAGAACGACAGAAAGAAGCAAAGAAAAAGCAGAACCAGCCGCTTGTCGTCAGTCGGCTGAAATATAAGTCGGATGCCAAAGGGTTCCATGACAACAAACGAACCCAGCTGGTCCAGCTTCATCTGGATACAAACACCTTCACCCAGTTGACAAACGAGGACGCAGATCATGGCCTGCAAGGCATCTCACCCGATGGTCAGCAATTATTGCTTGCAGCCAACCTCGGAAAGGATCCGGATTACGAGCTGAGCAATGATCTATTCATTCTGAATCTAGCATCCAAAGAGATTACAAAACTTACAAACAGCAAAGGGAGCTATCATAGCGCCTCCTTCTCCCCCGATGGAAAGAAAGTGGCCTACTTGGGGCATGGTTTCGAGTTTGATGGAGCAACATTGAATGAACTGTTTGTCCATGACCTGGAAACAGGGGAACGCATTTGTCTTAGCAATGAATGGGATATGCAGCTGGGCGATGTACTGATCGGTGATACAAGACTCGGAGAATCCAATGCATCACCTGTCTGGAGCAAGGACGCCAGTTCCCTATACTTCCTTGCCACCGACCATGGAGCAACCGGACTGTATCAGGCAACATTGGAAAAAGATCTGAACCTTCTCTATCAGGAAGATAACCATGTCTTCGGGTTTTCCTATCACGGCAAGACAGGTGCATTCATTCTGGGGATCAGCACACCGACAGACCCTTGCAATTTCTATAAGCTTTCGGAGAACCAGAAGCTGAAACGGCTGACCAATGCCAATGCTGCATTCCTTGATGAGGTATCACTCCGTGAACCGGAAACACTCTCGATCACAGCCAGGGATGGATGGGAGCTTCAAGGCTGGCTCCTCCGCCCATATGGTTTCGAGGAAGGCAAGAAGTATCCGTTCGTTCTGGAAATACACGGAGGACCACACGCCATGTATGGACAGGCATTTTTCCATGAACTGCAACTGTTGGCCGCCAAAGGCTATGTCGTCCTTTATATCAATCCCCGAGGGAGCCACGGTTATGGCCAAGAATTCGTCGATGCCGTCCGGTCCGATTATGGAGGGAAGGATTATGAGGATCTCATGGATGCGGTGGATGTGGCCCTGGAACAATTCAGCTTCATCGACAGAAACCGTCTCGGCGTCACCGGTGGCAGCTATGGAGGCTTCATGACCAATTGGATCGTCAGCCATACCAACCGTTTCCAAGCTGCCGTCACCCAACGTTCCATATCCAATTGGCTCAGTTTTTACGGTGTCAGTGATATTGGCTACTTCTTCACAAAATGGGAGCTTGGCCATCATCTGCTGGAAGACCCTGAAAAATTATGGGATTTTTCTCCGCTGAAATATGCTGCCAATGTCGAAACCCCGTTGCTCATCCTACATGGGGAGGAAGATTACCGCTGTCCGATCGAGCAAGGAGAGCAACTGTTTGTGACATTAAAGCATCAACGGAAAGAAGTAGAATTCGTCCGCTTCCCGAATGCCAGCCATGAGCTGAGCAGAAGCGGCAGACCTGATCTCCGCATCGAACGGCTCAATCATATCTGCCGCTGGTTTGAAGAATATCTGTAAATGCATAGCAACATATAAAAGATCCGCATGGAGTAATTTCCATGCGGATCTTTTTCAAACGATAGATTAAACGGTTTGGCCTGCTTTCAGCATACTGGTATATTCATGCAGAGAATGTGCCGAGAGTGATGGCTCTTTCTCTAGGAGTAAACTTGCAGCTGCACGGAAGGTATCCAAACTGGTAAAGTATGGAACCTGATGGCTTACCGCCAGTTCCCGGACAAGGAAGCCTGCTTTTCCTTTTTCCCTGCCGACGCTTGGTATATTCAACACGAGGTCCGGAACAGCTTCTTGCCAGTCCTCCACGATCTCCTGTTGATTATCCAGCTTATTGGCGATATGGATGCCTTTTCCCTCCAGGAAGGAGGCAGTTCCGGCTGTTGCGGTAATCTCCACTCCTGTTTTTACGAAGTCAGCCAGCAGCTCGGCACTTTCTTCTTTCATCCGGTCAGAGATGGACACAAACAACCGTGTATTTTTCCCAGGCTCCCTTTCCGGCATGACCTCGCCGAATGCCGCATCCACTTTTCTCAATGCTTCTTTTTCCGTATATCCCAAGCCGATAATTTCCCCGGTCGATTTCATTTCAGGTCCCATGACATGGTCGACGCCTTTCAATTTATTGGCGGAGAATATCGGTGCTTTGACGGTAAAGTATTCTGGCTCCTCAAGGAGATCAAGTTGATCGGTAATCTCGGTCAATGGCACGCCCATCTGGGCTTTCACCGCCCACTCGATCATCGGCACATCCGTCACTTTACTGAGGATCGGTACGGTTCTGGATGAACGAGGATTGACCTCAAGCACATAGATGGTGCCGCGGTCCAATACAAACTGGATATTCATCATCCCGATCACCGGCAGTTTTTTGCTGATCTGCCGGGCAATCTCTACCATTTTCTGCTTCACATCGTCCGACAAGGTGACCGGCGGCAGATATGTCATACTGTCCCCTGAATGGACACCCGCTTTCTCGATATGTTCGAAAATGCCGGGAACGACGATATCCTTTCCATCACTGATGACATCCATTTCACATTCCACACCGGAAATATACTGGTCAATCAAAAGCGGGAATCCACGGCCATGGGTGTCTTCCTGGATCCGGTGCAAGCATTTGTCCAATTCCTCTGCATTATAGCAGATGAACATCGACTGGCCGCCGATTACATAGGAAGGACGGATCAGTACAGGGAACCCTAGCTCATAAGCGGAGTTGGACAATTCTCTGGCATTATGGACGATATGCCCTTCAATATGTGCGATTCCCAATTCATCGAGGATATCATAGAATTGTTCCCTGTCTTCGGCACGATCTATATTTTCCGGAGTGGTCCCAAGCACACGGACACCTTCAGCTTCCAGATCATTCGCCAAGTTGATGGCTGTTTGGCCGCCGAATTGGACCAGCACTCCTTCCACTTTTTCCTTCTCAATGACGGCGAGGACATCTTCCAATGCCAGCGGTTCAAAATAAAGCCTGTCGGCAATTGAATAATCTGTGCTGACCGTTTCCGGATTATTGTTGATCACCACTACTTCGTATCCCATCTGTTTCACCGCCAAGGCAGCATGCACCGAACAATAGTCGAACTCCACACCCTGCCCGATCCGGATTGGGCCTGAACCAAGCACAAGGATCTTTTTGCTGCTGTCATCATCCGGTACTTCATCCTGCCCCTGCCATGTAGAATAGTAGTATGGTGTCACTGCATCGAATTCACCGGCACAGGTATCGACCAGTTTATAAGCAGGTTGGATGGAATATTTCTTATATGCCTTCCGCACCTCTTTACTCGTCGTATCAAGAAGTTCCGCAATCCGCTCATCACTCATATTATAGTGCTTTGCCTCCCAAAGTTTTTCCAATGACAGATATGGCCAGCTGTCTTCCAGGAGCGCCTCTTCACAGGCAATGATCCGTTTGATTTTGTGCAGGAACCAATAATCGATCTCCGTGCATTCCTTCACTTTCTCCAAAGTGTAGCCACGACGGAGGGCTTCGGCAAGTGCGAACAGCCTTAGATCATTCGGGTTCGTCAGCAGTTCTTTTATTTCTTCGTTGGACTTGGTCTCCATGCCTGGCCAGTTCAGGCTGTTCACATTCATTTCAAGGGATCTGAGCGCTTTGTTCAAAGCCCCTTCGAACGACCGGTCAATGGCCATGACTTCCCCTGTCGCTTTCATCTGCGTTCCAAGTGTACGGTCCGCCTCCGTGAATTTATCGAATGGGAAGCGAGGCAACTTCACTACCACATAATCCAGTGCAGGCTCGAAAGAAGCGAAGGTATTGCCGGTGATCGGGTTCGGAATCTCATCCAGCATTTGCCCTGCAGCACATTTGGCTGCAATTCTGGCGATCGGATAGCCGGTCGCTTTGGAAGCGAGCGCCGATGAACGGCTCACCCTCGGGTTCACCTCTATGATGCAATATTCATTGGACTCGGGATGAAGAGCGAATTGAATATTGCACCCGCCAACCACATCCAGGGCCCGGATCACTTTCAAGGAAGCGGTACGGAGCATCTGGTACTGTACATCTGACAGCGTCTGGGATGGAGCCACCACGATGGAATCACCGGTATGGACACCGACAGGATCCATATTCTCCATATTACAGACGATGATGCAGGTATCATTGGCGTCCCGCATGACCTCATACTCCACTTCTTTCCAGCCTTTGATGCTTTTTTCCACCAACACCTGGTGTATCGGACTCAATGAGAGCCCCCGCTTCAGCATTTGGGCCAATTCCGCTTCATTATCGGCAAAGCCGCCACCCTCGCCTCCAAGGGTGTATGCCGGACGCAGGATGACCGGATAGCCGATTTTATTGGCAAAAGCGACACCGGCTTCCACCGATTCGACAATTTCCGACTCTGCAATCGGCTCCTCAATATCAATCATCAACTGGCGGAATTCGTCCCGGTCTTCTCCCTTCTTGATGGATTCCACGGTGGTTCCGAGAAGTTCCACTCCATACTTTTCCAATATTCCTTTTTCATACAGATCGACGGTCAAATTCAGCCCTGTCTGTCCGCCCAAGGTTCCAATCATGCCGTCCGGCCGTTCCTTTGCGATGATGGTCTCGAGCATCTCTGTTTCCAGCGGTTCCATATAGACATGGTCGGCGATCTGCTTATCCGTCATGATGGTTGCCGGATTATTATTGACCAGCACGACTTCCATCCCTTCTTCTTTCAAGGCGAGACAGGCCTGTGTCCCCGCATAGTCGAATTCTGCTGCCTGCCCGATGACGATCGGTCCGGAACCGATGACCAGCACTTTCTTCAAGTCATTTTGCTTCTGCATATGCTGCTCCCCCCTTGGCGTTTGCCACCTGCTGTATGAATTCCGTGAAGATATATTCTGTATCACTTGGTCCTGGATGTGCTTCCGGATGGAATTGGACGGACTGTACCGGGAGATGCACATGCCGCATGCCCTCCAATGATTGATCATTCACATTTCGGAACTGGACCTCGAATACCGCATGATCCAGACTGTCTTCTTTCACGACATAGCCATGATTCTGGGAGGTCATGCATACCTTTTTGGTGAACAGGTCCTTTACCGGGTGGTTCCCCCCACGATGGCCGAATGGCATTTTTTCCGTTTCTGCTCCATAGGCAAGTGCAATCAATTGGTGGCCGAGACAGATCCCGAGCGTCGGATAGGTTTCTGTCAGACCTTTGATTACCGGGAAGATCTCTTCTAATTCCATTGGATCGCCTGGTCCGTTGCTCAATACCACACCATCTGGATCCAGGTGCCCGATTTCTTCTAGTGTAGTATGGTAGGGAACCACCGTAACCGTGCATCCCTGTTTCACCAGGTAGTCAAGGATGGACTTTTTATAGCCAAAATCCATGAGTACAATATGTTCGTCGCCCTCTCCAAACACTTTTGGTTCTGTGACCGAAACACCTTTTACCAGAGCGCCTGCCGGCTGTTCTCCCCAGCCGCCGCTTTGATCATTGTTGGAAAACACCAGTTTTCCGCGGACCGTCCGATGTTTACGAATTGCTGCCACTAATGCTCTTGTATCGACCTGGGTGAGTCCCGGTATCCCCGCTTGCTTCAATTCTTCGGAGAACGATGCAGCCGATTCGTAATGGCTTGGTTCGTCACAGGCTTCACTTGAGATTACGGCTGAAACGGCAGGTTGATCACTTTCCCCATTGTCAGCACTTATCCCGTAATTCCCGATCAGGGGATAGCAAAAAGTCAGGATTTGCCCGGCATAGGATGGGTCTGTCATCATTTCCTGATAGCCCGTCATGCTCGTATTGAATACAACCTCTCCCGCGATTTCCTTTTTCGCCCCAATCCAGTCTCCGGCAAAAACCTCTCCGGTTTCCAAAATGAGATAACCTTTTGTCATGCAGAATCCCCCTCTGATTGCGATATATTTATAGAAGCTTTGGAAGCTTTCCAAATTTCCACTGAATTATTCATTAGTATAAAACTACCTCATCGATTATGCAAGTATAATTATTATATTTTTTGTATATTTATTCATTGTTTATGTAAAAAAATCCCTTTTCGTTTATACAAGGGCCCAGGCAAAAGCGTAATAAATAATGGGTATCCCTGCTGCCAGATTTTTCTGGCAGCAGGGATACCCACCACTATAACTAAACCAAAAGGCTTGGAATGTCCAAGCCTTTTTGCAGTGATTATTATCTTATGTGTTACATTGCACGATAACAGAGAGGTCTGAGTGAGAAACCCAGGACAGTCGATCATTTGCCTTCTTCCATATAATGTCTTTTGGTATCTTTGAACACCAGGTATTTCATCATGAAAAAACTTGCAGTGAACGACAGGGCCATGGCGATGCCCTTGGAAATGTTATAGAGCAGCCAGGAAGGAATCCCGATCCATTTCAACACCTCATTGAAAATGACGAACATGAGGTTATTGACACCCAGGCTGATGATGCCCTGTATAATGAACAGGATACGCTGACGCCCATTCCCTTTGGCGGTTCGCTTGAAGGTGAAGCTGGCATTCCAGAAGTAACTGTTCGCTACGGCGAGTGTATAGGCGATGGTGTTGAAGATGATCAGCCATACACGATCTTCCGTATGGAAAAGAATCAGGAGCAGATTCAATGTTCCGATATCAATTGCAGCATTGGAAAAACCGATCATGCTGAATTGCAGAAATTGGAATGGCCCCTTCTTTCTTCTGTGCATCTGTTTGTCCATGATACCCCTCTTGTCTGCTTGGCTGCCGTAATAAGCTGGCGGATCACTCATTCCCCGTGCTGACTCCAGCTGTCTTTTCTTTAGATTGCTCTACCGCTTCCGAATTTATGACAGCGACCTGTTGATATAGCTGAAGTGCTTGTTTCGATTGGCTGTCCCATCCCATATGGGAGATTTCTTTATGGGCAGCAGAGGAAAGACGTTTCCTCAATGTCTCATCCTTGAATTTCAAGATTGTCTCTTTAAAGTCATCCGGCACATCCTTATCATAGAGCAGTCCTGTCCGATTGTCTTCAATCTGCTCACAAGTCGGCCCACTCTTGGCAGCTACAAGCGGAAGCCCGGACGCCATTGCTTCCATGATGACCAGTCCCAGTGTTTCCGTAGTGGATGGGAAGACGAAAACATCAGACGATGCAAATGCCTTTGCAAGTTCTTCCCCATGCATGAAACCGGTGAAGACGGTATTGGTCCCCGAAAAATACGACTCGAGTTCTTGACGGTGCGGCCCGTCTCCTACCACGGCGAGGACAAATTCATCGGAGGAATCCAATACAGCCTTGATCTTTTCGATTTCCTTCTCAGCTGCCAGCCTGCCGACAAACAGCAGCAGCTTTTTCTCCGGCTGTCCGCCAGACAATTTATCCCTCATGGCCTTGTCATACTTATCTGGATGGAACAGTTCCGTATCGACCCCGCGCTTCCATACATGGACATTGTGGAAATCTTTCTGGTCCAACTCCTCTTTTACAGCCTTCGATGTACATAAGTTCAAATCTGCCTGGTTGTGGAGTTTACGGAAATACCACCAGAGCAGTCCTTTGAACATACTCAAGTTATAATAATCCAAATAGATCGGTACATGTGTATGATAGGAGGCAACCAGCGGGTACCCGAGTTTTTTTGCATAACGGACACCGGATGCTCCGAGCAGTGCTGGGTTGACGACATGCACCACATCGGGATTATAATCCTGCAGCATGTTTCTGACCTTCCTGGTCGGCAAAGCGAATTTTTTGGAGCGGTAGAATGGGAGAGTCCGTGGGCGAACGCCTACGACCTCTGCTCCCTCGAATTCCGTGACACCCAGATCAGGCGCGATGACGCGGACATCATGTCCCTGGCCAAGGAAATAACGGATTGAATGAACCAAACGGGTCACCACCCCATCCGTGGAAGGCAGAAATGTCTCGGTTATGATTGCGATTTTCATGGAAGCCACTTCCTTACTTTGTATAGGATTGACGTTGTGCTGAGAGCTCCCTGTCGACAGGGAGCTGCGATTTCTGGGCTGCTCCGTTGCAATTGCCGGAGCATATTATCAGGCCACACGGGCAGACTGTTCGGATGCCTCTGTCGATGTCCGGGAATCCAGAATCACGTATTCGGGGCTATTGCTGGATGCTTTCGGCCACCCATACAACTTCCGCACAGCAAGACCAGCAGGCAAATACACCCTCCCCATATCTATTCTTTCCAATTCTGCATCATGTCCGACATGTTTCCGTCCGTTTGCCGGGATGCTTTTTGCAACCGCCGAATTGGTGATGAAAACATTAATATCCAATAAAAAACTATCACTTAATCATCTTTTTTGCAAACATTGTACGGCATTTCCATAACTCGTCCTTGCAAAGAAAAAAGCCCCCGCCGCCGGGAGCCATTTCCTGTCTAATGGACATATTCATTCAAGAATTCATTCAACTTGTCTACGTACCTTTCCTGATGGATGACGAATGCCTCTCCATGGCTGGAATCCTCAAATAAAACCAGTTCGGACTCACTATTCGTATTGGCATGGAGTTCTTCCGCCATTTCCGTCGGAACAAACGTGTCGTCTTTCCCGTGAATATAGAGGATCGGAACCTCTGCTTTTTCCACCTGTTCCAGGGCCGATGCCTCTTTCAGCGTATAGCCGGCCCTCATCTTCGTCACCATTCCCGTACTCGGCAGAATCGGCACGTCCGGCAGATGGAACATCCGCTCCAGCTGATAATCGAACAAATCGTATACCGTTGTATAAGGGCTGTCGGCAACCACAGCCTTCACATTATCCGGCATGTCCTCTCCACTTGTCATGAGCATGGTTGCCGCGCCCATCGAGACGCCATGCAGCACAATATCCGTATTTTCTCCAGCCTTCTCGATCACCTGATCGATCCATGCCAGATAGTCCAAACGATCATGCCAGCCGAACCCGATGTAGTCTCCTTCACTCTGTCCATGGCCGCGCATATCTGCTGTGAAGATATTGTAACCAAGTTCTTCATGGTAATATTGACCGTATAATCCCATATCCGTTCCCCTGCCAAGATAGCCATGGGCGAAAATAACTGTTTTATCCGTCGGTTCATCCGCCTCCAGATAATAGCCTTTTAGATTCAACCCGTCATGGGTCTGCAATTCCATATGTTCAAAGTCCTGTTCAGACGTCCATTCTCTCCATCCGCCTTCCAACAGCACATCCATTGCTTCAGCGGATACCTCCAAATCTTCATTGCCTGCTAGGAAATCTTTTACATTCCGCTCTATGGCCAGATGATAAAAATAGAAACCGGCAGCAATCGTCACCATGAAAAGGACCATGGCAAAACCGATGCCTGTTCTTATCCAGATTTTCTTGTTCATCCATCGTCCCCCCTTACTATCAACAATCCTATTATACTAGAAAACTGAAACACTGCGGACGAATTTCAGTGGTATTTCTTTACAACTCCCTTGGCATGGCTACTGATCTGGAAGGCTGTTCCCACCTTCCAACTAGCATCATTCACAGCCAGGTGTTCCCTGGGGGGACGGTGTGACGAAGAAAAAAGTTCAAGGTATGTATACTGCTAACGTTTCAGTCAGACGGAAAGGGCGCATCTATGAGGATGAACTAGCTGTGGGACAGAAGTTCCGTAAGCATTATGAAGAAACCAATTTCGAAGCGGAAGTGTTCGGCATCCAGACAGTCACAGACTTGAAGGCTCAGGGGGGATTGATTTTCCGGACTTCAAGGAAACGCTCGATCATTTCCTCCATTCCTACCAGAAATACAAAGACGACCATCTAAAACAACTGGATATCCAATGATTCTAAATAATCATAAATGACTGACTCATGTGAATATTTTACCATTTTGAGGCAAATTACATCTTTTTCCATTCTTTTATAGTATAATGAACGGACAGACAGCGAATCTATGCAGGCTTAATCCCCCAATGGAAGGGGTTGAGCGCGTGATTCCAATTGACAGAACGCTGGAACTGATGTTTCTGTTTTCCACGCTAGTCTTGTTAATTGTAAACAGCCGTGAAAAAAAGTAATCATCCCAGAGAAACATTGTAAGGGATCATTACTTTTTTTCGTTTCCGAAGAGCCTGCATGAAATGCTGCTGTCTGTGCCTGCAGGGGCCGTAAGGTGGAGCTTACGGCTCCATATCATGTTATGCACTCTGGGGTTCATTCATTACCTTGTGACAATATTATACCATAGGTCTGACACAGAAACCGGTTCTGAACTATACCACCTCTACCATTCGGCAAACCTCATCCATCACAAGTAATCGAGCACGATGCTCCAAGCCTCTACTTTCCCCTTAAATGTCTTCGTATACCTGCCAGGGATCGGACTGGTGGACGGCAGTTTCACCACCTTGATTCCGCTTGGTATTTTTTCTTTGAAATTCTTTCGGAAGGTCTGGTAGGACTTGGTGCCATTGCAGGCAATCAACTGGATCGTCGGGTATTGCTTCAGAAGGCCAGGTATATCATTGGGGGTCTCCTCCAGAATATTGGCATCCAGGCTCCCCTCCCTATAGCAAGTGCCAATTGAATCCCATAAGGCAAGCTGTTTCTGTTTGACGAAGTCCAATTTCCCCTCATAGTCGGTGATCGGCTGCTCCTTGAACAATTCGAATAATAGAGGCCAAAAATGGTTCCTTGGATTGCCGTAATACTCCTGCTTCTCCAACGACATCCCTCCAGGCATGGAACCGAGGATCAGAACTTTCGGTTCGATTGGCACGACAGGCTCAAAGGAATGCAACTTTTCCACCCCACATCAACCTCCTTTTTCTCCTATTGATTAAAACATGTTTTTCCCGGGAATACCATATCAAGAAACATCAGGAAAGGAGTGTGGCAAGTGAAAGCCATTGTCATCAATGAATACGGCGATGCAAGCAAGCTGAAGGAACAGGAAATGCCTACGCCTGATATTGGCGAGCATCAAGTATTAGTGGACATGCATGCTACTTCCGTAAACCCGATTGACTGGAAAGCCCGGGAAGGTTATCTGCAGGAAAAACTGCCGTTCGACTTTCCAATCATTCTCGGATGGGATGCGGCAGGAGTCGTCGCAGGTATCGGAAGCAAGGTGGAAAATTTTGCTGTCGGCGACCGTGTTTTCGCACGGCCTGATACGACCAACAGGGGAACTTATGCAGAGTACACGGTCGTCGATGAGAACCTGCTGGCAAAAATGCCTGAAGAAGTCAGTTTTGAAGAAGCAGCTGCTGCCCCTCTTACAGCGTTGACAGCATGGCAATGCTTGGTCGACTTTTCCGAGATCCAGGAAGGAGACAAGGTCCTCATCCATGCAGGTTCCGGTGGTGTCGGCAGCTATGCCATCCAACTGGCCAAGCACTTTGGTGCCTATGTAGCTGCCACAGCGAGCGGTAAGAATGAAGTATTCGTCAAAGAACTTGGGGCAGACAAGTTCATCAACTACCAGGAAGAAGATTTCGAGGAAGTGCTCGAAGACATGGATATCGTATTGGATACAATTGGCGGGGAGACACAAACGAAAAGTTTTTCCGTATTGAAAGAAGGCGGAAAGCTGGTTTCCATCGTCGAGCCTCCAGAGGAAACAGCTGGAGCATCCAAGCGCATCAAAGCAGGTTTCCACTGGTTGGAGCCGGACGGCAGGCAATTGGCGGAAATTGCTGCCCTGATGGTGACCGGGGAAGTCAAGTCCCATGTCGGCCACACCTTCCCTCTTACGGAGGAAGGGGTAAAAGAGGCCCATAAATTGAGTGAATCCGGCCATGCCAAGGGTAAAATCGTCATTACGATGAAATAGACTCCCTCTTTCTATGCAGACGGTTATGATGATTGAATGTTTAATCCCTATTAAACGGTGATATATGTATTGCAAGAGAGGATGAGATGAAATATCATCTTTTCTGAAATCACTATCGGAGGTGGATACCATGGCAGATAACAGATACAAGACTGGTGAAAATGCACCGGAAAGCGGTAAGTATAAGGTAGACAGTCTGGCAAATGGCAATACAAGCAATGATGATACGACCATTGAAATTGAAAAAGGTGATCAGTTTCCGCCATCACCATCCGAACATGAGGCTGCATACTGGGTAAAAGCATAGACAGACATTGATCCCTCCTGCCCATACGCAGGGGGGATACATATTTGCTGGATAGGTGGTTCCTACACGAAGCGGCAACAGACGAGGAGGAGAAAAATGGGATTGATTCCGAAGATCAGAACTAAAGAAAAAAGTGATCGATATGACCTGGAAATCGACCAAGGACCTTTTAAAATCTATTTCACGGAAAAATATGCGACCTTGCAGCTGATCGGTGACATCATGGTTGGGGTTTCTTTTGTCACCGGAAGTATTTTGAATTTCTGGCAGGCAACAGATCTCTACGGAAATATCGCCTATCTGTTAGGAAGTCTGTCACTCACAATCCGGCCGATTTTGAAAATCATTCGAAAAACATGGATTTATGGTATGAAAAAGGATGACGCTGATTCAACCACAGATGGATAACAGCCGGACCATCCTGCATAAATTTATCAATCCTGCAGATAGATAATCCCATACACCTTTAAGGAAAGATGGGATTTTATTGGATATTATGGAACTGATCCTACGTATTGCTATTGGGTTTGTCGTGCTGTTCGGGTTGGCCCGCATCATGGGGAGAAAAGAGATCAGCCAGATGACCTTCTTCAACTTCGCCTCAGCTATTGCCATCGGCTCTCTGGCCGCCAACCTCGTCGTCAGCAATGCCCTAAGCATCCGAAACGGAATCATCGCCTTGACAGGTTGGGCACTCTTCACCCTTCTGATGGACAAGGTGGATATCAACTCGAAAAGAGCAAGGAAAATGTTGAATGGGGACCCGATGATCGTGGTAAAGAACGGCATGATTGTTGATGACGCCATGAGGAAAAGCCGCCTTGACATCGACTCCCTGAAGGCGATGCTCCGTAAGAAAGATATTTTTTCACTTGCTGAAGTGGACCAGGCTGTCTTTGAGACCGATGGTAAGCTTTCCGTTTTAAAAAAAGAATCGAACCTGCCAATCACCAAAGGCGATATGAATATACCGCCATCGGTTAAAAAATATCCGGCAGCTACCGAAGTGATTGCCGATGGAAGGATTATCAGCAACAATCTGGAAAAACTGCATTTGGATGAGAACTGGCTTCGGCAAAAGTTGGAGGAAGCCGGCATCCAGTCTACTTCCGACGTATTTTATGCAGAGGTGTTGCAAAACGGTATTTTATACACCGATTTGAAAGACCACCATACAGACAAATGACAGATGGGCTGTCCACTATTGTGTACAGCCCATCTGTCATTTGCTTTGCCTTGATCTATTGTCCTCAGGTTCTGAGTCCTCACGCTTGCGGATTCTGTTCCGAATTCTGTTGCGGATTTCCTTGTACCAGGAGACAAGGTATTCTTCCGCTTCAAAAAACAAAATCCACCACGTCGCCAAGTATAGGAAACCGGCCAATATCAACACCGTCCATATGTTTCCATCGATGAACTGCGACCAGAAGTGTCCCCACCCGGTCATGTCCCTGGGCCGCTGGGCTGTAAACAATAACATTACCACAGGCAGGAGGAGGGGGACGACTACCGTCCAATAGGAAAGTTTCAAGTTCCTACCCTGTATGATGTAATAGACAGCACTTGCCAATGTAACCAATAAAATTAAGAAAAACATAATCCATAAAGCACTCATAACGTCACCTCTTACATTTCCCTGATCATATCTGTCTTCACTTGCAGCACGAACAGCTCCATAGACCTCTTCGTGATCCAATTCGTTCCCCACACATCGTCATTCTGGAGCATCATGCCCAATAACCAGAACCTGCGGGCAGTAATGAACAATGGCAGGCCCTCCCAGTCATCCGCTTTCAATCTGCGTTGAGCCTGGTAGCCATCAAGGAAAGCTCCCCAACATTCCTGTTCCTGCTCTCCATAATTTGTCAAGAGATTCCACCAGGCTGCCGCTACATCGTATGCACGATATCCGAAAGCAGCAGCGTCGAAATCAAATACTTCCATTTCTGATCCGGTCCCATGCATATTACGCGGATGAAAATCCCCGTGGCAGAATCCTTTTTCCAAATCCAAATGTTCCAGCCTTGTTTTCAGGTTGGATGCGAGTTCCTCTATATCACCTTCCGCTTCCCTGCCAAGGAATTTGCGGATATAAGGAAGAATGAGCGCTGACGGCTCTTCCAGCAGATGGGTGGCATCGAGTTCGAATCCGCGGTCTGCTTCCGGCTGAAAGTCATCTGTTCCATTATGTAATTTACCGAGCGACTCACCTATCAAACGTGCATGTTCCGGCCGGATTTCCGGTCTCTCCCCTTCCACGTAGGAGAATAGGACACCATAGCGGATGCCTTCCGGTGCTGCGGTCTCCGTTATGTAGCTCCCGTCCTGTCTGGAGATTGGTACGGAAAGTCGGTAGGACTTTTCCTTCAGATGCAGCAATGCCTCTATCTCGAATTGCACCGCCTCCCTGCTTCTCCAGCCGTGCCTATACAACCGGTAGATATAACGTTTACGTGGAGTGTTGATCTGATAAGTATCATTCAGCCCCCTCGTCAATAAATAGCAGGTCGTGATCGAGCCGATTCGGTATCCTTCCAACATCTTCCTGATCGAGGCTTCGTCCGCCAGAGTATGTTTCACTATCCATTCCATGATTGTTCCTCCAGTTGGTTCTGATACACCATCTATAACTTATTCTACTCCATCCGTCCAATCTCCTGCATTGCATAAGAATCCAGCCAATAAAAAAGCCTCCCCATATAGAGAAGGCCCTCCTTTTCCTAGGAATTTTCCGTCCTATTGCCCAAATGCCGGAACACATTGTAACCAAAGCAGAAAATACCGGCAACGGTCACTACTCCGCCAAGGCTGGCAATTGGAAAGAAAAGGTTACTGACCCCGGAAATACCGAGCGCAAGCCCAATCATCATTGCGGGCAGTCCCAAGTTATGAAGCCAGAAATGTACCTTCGCAGTGGCTGTTCCTGCCAGGTGAGGAAATAATGTATAAAAGATGCCGGCAATTGCCAGGCTCACCCAACCAAGCAGGTTGATATGCACATGCACCGTCGCCAAGTCATAGACATGGAACACGGACATGTACAGCCCAAATGAAACCCCTACGACAAAATAGAAAACAGAAATCTTGATCAATCTCTCCCCCATGGCTCTCCCCCCTCTTCCGGAATATATGCAGAAGAGCAGGTAATTAGAAGGATAACATTCCTGTTTTTAGTCCTATTGTCCTGCTTTCATGGATCCTGCACCGACTGCCTGCGGATTCTCTTTGACTTGCTCCGGCCTCGTCTCCTTCATCCGGAATGCTAGAATAAGAGCAACAAGCGATAACGCTGCAGCAACATAGAATGCCACATTCACACCGTGGATCATATCACTTGGCAAAGCATTCTCTCCCGTATCAAGAGCTGAATTGGTCATGACGGTAACGAGGATGGCTGTACCAATGGAAGCAGCCACCTGCCGCATGGTATTGGTCATGGCGGAACCATGTGGAATCATTTTTTTGGACAGTTGATTAAGTCCCGCCGTAGTTGCAGGCATCATGATCATCGATATCCCCAGCATCCGCACAGTGAATACGATCGTCAGATATGCCAGCGATGTATCTACTGTCAAGTTCGTGTAGAGAAGGGAGGTGATGGTCAGCAATGCCAACCCGATGATCACCAGCCATCTAGCGCCGAACCGGTCAAATATCCTTCCATTGATTGGTGACATGAACCCCATGAGCAATGCTCCGGGCATGATCACCATGCCAGACTCAAATGCTGTATAGCCGGCCATCCTCTGCATATAGATCGGCAGAATGGTCTCTGCAGCGATCAAGCCGATAAAGGCAATCATGGTGATTACGGTAGTTATGGTGAAAAGCGGGTTTTTCAGTACACGGAACTCCAGTATCGGCTGTTCAAGCTGGAATTGCCTCCGGATGAAAAAAACTAGGGCAATAACGCCTGCTGCAATCGAGATGATCACAACTTGATCGGACCAGCCGTAGTTTCCGGCACTGCTGAATCCATAAAGAAGCCCGCCGAAGCCGACGGTTGATAGAATAATAGAAAGATAGTCGACTTTTGGAAAGGACCGTTCCGTAATATTCTTCATGACAAAGTAAGCAATAATGACATCGAGCACGGCCAACGGAAACACCAGCAGGAATAATGATTTCCAATGATACTGCTCCACCAGCCATCCGGACACCACAGGCCCCATTGCGGGAGCGAAACCGATGACAAGTCCCACCATTCCCATCGCTGTCCCCCTCTTTTCTATGGGAAAGATGAACAGGAAAATCGTCATCATCAATGGCATCATGATTCCTGCACCGGCTGCCTGAATGATCCGTCCTGTCATCAAGACTGCAAAGTTAGGGGCAGCAATACAAATAAGGGTTCCTACCGCAAACATTCCCATTGCCGACAAGAACAGCCTCCTTGTCGTAAATGTCTCAATGAGAAAAGCAGTGATGGGTATCATGATCCCATTGACCAGCATAAATATAGTAGTCAGCCACTGGGCCGTATTTTCCGTCAACTGTAAATCCGCCATAATATGCGGGATGGCGGTTGCCAGCAGTGTCTGGTTCAAAATAGCAAGAAACGCCCCGGTTATCAGTACAGCGACAATGGGGAGTTTATTGATCTGCGTGATGTCCTGTACCTGTTCATTCCTCAATGGCTTCCACTCCTATCTTCTCTATGCAGATTCCCATATCTTTGCTGAATCTGCCAATCATCGTTACAATCAAAATATCAATACGTATCAGTATACTACACCCTGTTCGATTATACCCGCTCCAATTGACATTTAATCTGCCTGCCATCTGGCTGATTATCCAATCCGAGGGAGGATATTCACGATGCTTGTGCTCTTGAATACATTATGGCTTATAATTTTCCTTACCGGGATAGCTGCTGTAGCCAGTATGCATCTATATAAGAAGATAAAAGGCAGACAGCTCCCTTTTCATGATACTGTTTCCTTTGCTTTCTTCTTTCTGCTCATCCTCCTATCCGCTCTTACTGCTTACGCAGAACAGGGCTGGTCAAGCAGGTTAATCCTGTACATCTTGCTGCTTGGCTTTCTCATCAGCTATGCAGGATGGAAATCCATTGGCCGGAAAAACCGTTCGTGACATAGGAATATCCGCACGAAAGCATCGTACCATCGCATGCAAAAGGCCGGCCCCCCTAAGGGGAACCGGCCCGATCATTATCATAGTTACAGCCACATTTGCCGTATGCTTTAATAAAAAGTTTTAAACCACCACTTCACTAAGTGGGTGTTTGCAGGAACATTCCTGTCTTCCGCTACTCCATGACGGCTCGACATTCCAATTCCGATGTAAAACTCCCTATTCATCTGTTAGAGGTTAAAACTTAATTAGATACGCACAATGCAGCGTGTATTTATATAATACCCGGACTGCAGAAAAAAATCAATAGAAACTTTAACCATCCAAATTAAAACAGCAGTTCATAAATTTCTGTAAGTTCCTTCACACGGATATCATGCTGGACACTTTTCGCATAATCCAGTTCATTTTCCAAGACATCATTCAAATACGTCATTTCTTCTTCACTGAGATCCTTCACAAAATGCCCTTCATTCACATAATGGTTTGCTTCCATCTTGCGGGTAATCTCCTGGCACATTTCATTATCCATATAATTGGAAAGAGATTCACGCAGATAATTCAATGTATGATCGATTGGAACCACCCTCTAAATTTTGGTATTCTTCTTTTTCGCCCGATCCTCCAACTGTGATTTCGGTCGCTGATCTGCCCGGTCCTCGGTCAGTCCTTGCGGGTTCACACTTGAATTTACTCGGCGTTGACTACGGTTATCGTTTTTTGCCAATGAAAACACCTCCACCCATAGTTTGCCGGAAACCTATGGTTATATGCCTGAAGATTGTATCTCGGAGGGCGTATGGGATATTCTGGCGATCGCTTCGCTTGCTTGCTGCGGGTATGGGCGGGCTCCTGCTGATTCGGACGCGCTCCTGCCGATTTCGAGCGCCTCCTGCTGATTTGTCTGCTCTGCTGCCGATTTCGACCGCCTCCTGCTGATTCCGACTGCCTCCCGCGGATAAAACCGCGCTTCTGCTGATTTCCCGCGTCTACGGCTGATTTATTTTCTCTCCTGGCGATATCTCAAGCCTCCCGCGGAAATATCTGCTCTCCTGCCGATTTCGACCGCCTCCTGCTGATTCCGACTGCCTCGAGCGGATAAGACCGCGCTACTGCTGATACACCGTTGCTCCGGCGGATATGCCGCCTCTCCTGCTGATAACACCACGATACTGCTGATTTCCTGCGTCTACGGCTGATTTATTTTCTCTCCTGGGGATATCTCGAGCCTCCCGCGGAAATATCTGCTCTCCTGCCGATTTCGACCGCCTCCTGCTGATTCCGACCGCCTCCTGCGGATTTGCCGCCTCTCCTGCTGATAAAACCACGCTACTGCTGATTCCACCACACCTCGAATCATAAATAAAGCACCGCTATCCAGCGGTGCCATTAACTATTTCTCTCCAAGATGCTCATACTGATCCCGTAGCGAGCGCTTCAATACTTTGCCGCTTGGGTTTTTGGGTAGCTCATCAGTGAAGTCGACATATTTGGGAATCTTGAATTTGGACAGCTTTTCTTTACAGAAGTCGACCACCTGCTCTTTAGTCAGCTCTATTCCCTTTTTAGGAACAACGATGGCAGTGACAGCTTCAATCCAATAAGCATCCGGTATGCTGACAACTGCCACTTCCGACACGCCGTCCAACTGGTAGATCGTCTCCTCCACTTCCCTGCTGGATACATTGACACCGCCCGTGTTGATCATATCCTTCTTCCGATCGACGATGGTGATATACCCTTCTTCATCCATCATACCAAGGTCCCCGCTGTGGAACCAGCCATCCTTGAATGCTTCCGCTGTCTTATCAGGATCATGCAAGTACCCCTTCATGGCGTGCGGAGTGCGGTGGACAATTTCGCCCACTTCCCCGCGTGGCGTTTCCTTACCGTCATCATCAACGATTTTCGTCTGGACATTGAGGGTAGGTACGCCGGCAGAGCCGAGTTTGCGCAACTGATCCTCCGGCTGTAGGGCTGTAGCCAATGGGGCTACTTCCGTCTGGCCGTAGAAGTTCCAAAAGCTGGCATTCGGCAGCCGTTCGGCCAATTCTTTCAGAATCTCGCGCGGCATGATCGCTGCGCCGTAATAGCATTTTTCCAGGGTGGACAAATCCCTTCTGTCAAAATCCGGATGGCGCAGCAAAGCGATCCAGACTGTCGGTGGGCAAAATAGCTGGGTTGCCTTCTCCTTCTCTATCGTTTCCAAGATGACTTCCGGGGAAGCTGCGTCAAGGATAATGCCGCTTTGTCCCAGATAAATGGCAGGTCCGAGGAACACATGCAGCTGTGCGCTGTGATAAAGTGGGAGCGCATGAATGGCGACATCCCTTTCCTCCATTTTTCCATCCACGATACTGCTCACATATTCGCTGATCAGACTTTTATGTGTGAGCATGACCCCTTTCGGCCTCGACTCGGTGCCACTTGTATATAGAACATGGGCCAAATCATCATCGTCAATGTCCGCATCCACAAATTCCACCGGCCTGCCTTTCCGGGCATCCGCCAGTGTTGTCCACCCTGGAAGACCTTCATCTGTTTCCGCTGTATCCATTAAATACCGGTGTTCAATTTCCAACCTGGCTGCTGCCGCATCCAGGATGGTTGCGTACTCTGCAGCAGCGATGAACCCGTTTGCCTCGGCATGTTCGAGGATGTACTGGATATCCTCGGTATGCAGCATGTAATTGACCGGAATCATGACAGCACCGATTCTGGCCAGCGCAAAATTGGCGACGACAAAATCCAGACTGTTTTTGGACATGACCATCATCATGTCCCCTTTTTCCACCCCGTCCTCTCGGAAGGCGTATGCCGTCTGGTTCACCATATCATCCAACTCTGCATAGGACAGACGTTTTCCTTTATAAGCGATCGCAAATTTAGACGGCAGTCGCTCCCTTGTCCTTGCAAGCAGATCTCCCAGCGTATTCCTCCGTGCCCTTGCCAGTGTCTTGTCTAATCTATCCGCTGCGTTTGCTTCCAGACCCATCTAGCCACTCCTTTTATCCATTGAATATTTTATTGCTGAATTTTCTATTTATTATTTTAATTCAGTTAAGTATGTATGACAAGCTCTTTTCATCTTGCCGACAAAAAAACAGGACATTCCACATTGTCATGGAATGCCCTGTTTTCTTAATACCTTATTTCGCGTGTACGACTCTTGTATCACCGATCATATCATGGATTCCTTGCTTTTCCGGTGTGAATGCAACCACAAGGTAAAGCAGAACCAATATGCCAAACACCCGGTGAAGAAACCTGCCGACAACTTCTCGAAACAGCAAATCTTTCCACCTGAGGTTACCACCGTCTTCATGGATCACTTCCAGACCGAAGATCATCTTTCCCAGCGTCTGTCTGAAGTACTTGGTCATCAGCAGAAAATAAAGATAAAAGACGATCGAACCAAGTATGCCTGCCAGGGTCCAATAACCAATTTCTGCGGACCCGGCATCAGAAAATACCGTTAAAGGACTGAGCAGGATCCCGTTCACAGCTGCTACAATGAGCAGATCGACCAAGTAGGCCCAAAATCTCATCCAAAACCCCGCATAATTCCTGGTAACGGCTGCAGGTTCAGCAGCCGGATTCTCAATTTCAGTCATTCCTGCAGCCTCCTATTCTGAATATAGATACATTGCCCGTGGGGCGTTTGTTTGTCTCAGCAATTCCACCATCCCGTGAAGTTCTTCTTCATTGCCGAACATGCTCTTCACCGCGCCGCCGAGAAATTGGTTGAAACCGAATCCCGGCTGGTATTCCACTACCTGCGGGTTCTGCAATTCATTTTCTTCCTCCATCATGGCGATGGTATCTGTCAATGTTCCAAGATCATCGACCAATCCGAGTTCCTGTGCTTGGCTGCCAGTATATACACGGCCGTCCGCAAGTTCCATGACACGCTCTTCACTCATGTCCCTGCCATCTACGATTACTTGGACGAAGTCTCCATACATATCGTCGATCATTGTTTGCAGGATTTCCCGCTCTTCCTCGGTCATGTCCCTGGAAGCGGACATGATATCTTTGTATTCACCACTCTTGATGGTATTGAAGTCTACTCCTAAGTCATCTGCCAAATCCGAAAAATTGATGCTTTGCATGATGACGCCGATGGAACCGGTCAATGTAGCCGGATGTGCAACAATCTTATCAGCAGGAGCGGATATATAGTATCCTCCGGAGGCTGCTGTATTCCCCATCGATATGTATACAGGCTTACCGGTCTCCTCTTGTACTTCTATGATTTTATCATGGATTTCCGCACTCTCGACGACACCGCCGCCGGGTGTGTTCACGCGAAGGATGATGCCATCCACCATCGTATCTTCGCCCGCAGCCTCAATCATTTCCAAAAACTTTGCATGGTCGTAACCACTCGCCGTAAAAGAGTTGCCTGTCGTATCCTGGATGACTCCGTTCAAGTTGATGACAGCAATTTTGCCTGCCCCTGAGCCTTCCTCAATGACCTTCTCCTCAAATGGAGTGTCATTGGCATTGAACAGCTCTTCAAAATCGGCCGTCATGAAACTCGTAGCAGCCTGCCAGATCACCGAGAACAGAAGCAGACCTGCTGCAATCACCAGTGCAATCCATCGTTTCTTATTCATATGACGCTCTCCCTTCTCTCTTTACTTATAATCTTGGTTTACTCTCTGCAGTGTAGGACATTTGCCGCCTGCTTTGGCAGGTCAATCCCGACATGGAGATCCCCATTCTAACGGATAGGAAGCCCTTCCCTTAAGGGAGCCACCCAGGTCCTGAACCATTTGACATCACTAAAAATAGATTTTCCTGCTTTTCGCCGCTTTCTTCGACTTGGGCGGATGATAGCCTCGTTCATAAATTCTTCCCTTGGACATCCGGCATTTGGCCAATAAGTCATCCACTTCATCTGTTTCATACGACCTCAAAGCCTGCATGAATACTTTGGCTGCTACTCGCGCATCCTCCAATGCATGATGGTGTTCAAACGAGATGCCATGGTGCTCAGCCACAGTATTCAGCTTATGATTCTGCAGCTCAGGCCATACCTTTTTGGAGATATTCGCCGTACAGAGATAATCCATCTCCGGATACTCCAGGTTGTAATGATCCAATGTCTGCCGGATGACACTCATATCGAAACTGGCATTATGGGCAACAACCAATTGTCCTGTGAGAAAATGATTCAGCTCCGGCCACATTTCCGCAAAGGTAGGTGCATCCTCCACATCCCGTTCAGTTATCCCATGGATTCTGGTATTGAAGCGGTTGAACGGCATCAAGGGATTGATCAAACGGTAGTATTCCTCCTCAATCTCGTACTCATTGGCTACGACTACGCCAACCGCGCAAGGGCTGAAGCGTTTTTCATTGGCAGTTTCAAAGTCGATCGAAACGATTTTCATTCAAATGGACCCTTTCTATGCTGGTATTCTTTACCTATGATAACATCTATCTCGCCACCCGGGCATGTATTCTGTCCAAATACCTTTCCATGGCCGGTTTCCAGAAAATTACTGTTCCAACCTTGTTATTCTTACAGGAAATGGGGAATGCAAACATAGAAAACACTTTACATTCGCGGTACGTCATGAAAGGAGCAGATCGCCTATTAATTCCGTCACATTACTCGTCATTTTCATCATCTCAGCAATTCTTTCTGTCTTTGCCGCTACTCAACTATCAAAGTATGCCAATATTATCAGCCATAAAGCCAAATTAGGCGGATTCCTGGCAGGAACTCTGCTGCTTTCCATTGCCACTTCCCTTCCGGAACTCACAGCAACCATATCAGCAAGTGTCATCGGCAATGCGGATATTGTGATCGGAAATGGAGTGGGCAGCATTCTGTTCAATATGTTTGTACTGTTCCTGCTCGACGTGCACTTCCGGAAAAAACGTCTTTTCCTGACTGTGTCGCATAACCACTTGTATACTGGCTATCTGGCCTTATTCCTCTGCGTACTCATTACGCTGGGTCTTGGTTTTGATTTTGATGTCTCCTTATTTGAGTTGGGTTTCACCAGTCTCGCGCTTGTTACGGTCTACTTGGTTGGAATGAAATTCTTGTCCGGCAGCCCACAAGAGGAGGATAAGCCTGACCCGGTAACCACCAGCGGTCTAGGCTCTGCCATCCGGCGTTTCCTCTTGTTCGCTGTCATCATTTTCATTACAGGCAGCAGCTTGTCGGTCACAGGGGATGCGATTTCCCGGGAAACAGCCATCAGCGCCACAGCTGTCGGCAGTCTGATGATTGCATTGGCGACTTCCCTTCCGGATGCAGCAAGTGTGTATACGGCCCTGCGTTTGTCGAATATGAACCTTGCCGTGGGTACACTGCTTGGCAGCAATGCCTTCAATATCACGATTCTTGCTGCCGGTGATTTCTTTTACCCTGGAGGAAACATGTGGCAGGCAGCAAGCGATGATCTCCTCTATCTATCCATCATCGGTTTCCTGCTCACCACCATCGTGATGGTGACCATTAAGCGCGACAGGACCAGGAATATGTGGACCTACCTGCTGCCTTCATCCCTGGCATTGGCCAGCTATGTAGCTGTGGTTGGCTATATTTTGACCAGTTGATGCGGCCGCTTGTCCAACCACTCTAATAGGCAGAATTTTCCGTCACGCTATGCATCTTGACTTTTCCGGTCGCCAGGTGTAATGTCAGTATTAAATCAATAGAATACTGAATTTTCTTATCCAGAGAGGTGGAGGGACTGGCCCTTCGAAGCCTCGGCAGCAGACTGACTACCGTGCAGTACTGTGCCAATTCCAGAAGCTTGTGTGCTGAAGATAAGAAGAGAATGAGCTTTAAGCCAAGCCCTCTTCTTGTGGATAAGAAGAGGGCTTTCATGTATTCCTAAAACACAAAAAAGGAATAGACGGTTTCCCCAGCAGTTGCAACCTGCTGCAGGATAGCCTATTCCTTGCCGTATGAAATGACAATCAAGGAGATGAAGAAATGACCGACAAGAGCATTGAAACGAAACTGGCCCAGTTGGGGAACAGAAGTGATGAAAAGACAGGAGCCATCAATCCACCGATCTATATGTCGACCGCCTATCAGCACGTGGGTCTCGGACAGTCCACCGGGTATGATTATACACGCACCAAAAACCCTACCCGAACCCTTCTGGAGGACGGAATCGCCGATTTGGAATCCGGTGACAGGGGGTTTGCCTGCAGTTCAGGCATGTCCGCCATCCAGCTCGTGCTATCCCTTTTCAAAAGCGGGGATGAGATCATTGCACCGGAAGATCTATATGGCGGTACATACCGCATCTTGGAGCAATATGAACAGGCATATGATATCCGGACCCGTTATACGGAGTTCATCAGCATAGAGGAAACAGAAAAGCTTATCACCGATCAGACAAAAGCGATTTTCCTGGAAACGCCGACCAATCCACTGATGCAGGAGATCGATATCGCTGAAGTTGCGGAACTGGCCAAAAGCCGCAACCTGCTCTTGATCGTGGACAATACCTTCCTCACCCCTTATCTGCAGCGGCCGATCGAATCAGGAGCCGACATCGTCATCCATAGTGCCACCAAATATATCGGCGGCCATAATGATGTCCTTGCCGGCCTCGTTGCAGCCAAAGGGGACGAGCTATGTGAGAAGCTGGCAGTTCTCCATAACACGTCCGGCGCGGTACTGTCCGCCTTCGATTCCTGGCTTGTCATGCGTGGTCTAAAGACACTATCCCTTAGAATGGACCGGCACCAGGAGAATGCCAGGCAGATTGCCGAATTCTTGGAGAATCATCCGGCGGTTACAGATGTCCTGTATCCAGGAAAAGGCGGCATGCTGTCCTTCCGCCTGGAAAACAGCGATTGGGTCGATCCGCTGCTTCAGAATTTGGAGCTCATCACCTTTGCTGAAAGTCTCGGCGGTGTAGAAAGCTTTATTACCTATCCGGCGACCCAGACACATGCAGAAATACCGAAAGAGGAAAGGGAAAGCCGCGGCATTTCCGACACATTGCTCCGCTTCTCCATCGGCATCGAGCGTGCAGAAGACCTGATGCAGGATTTGGACCAGGCATTGAAGCGACTCTAATCAAAAACAAGAAGCGACCTTCCTCCAAAGGGATGGTCGCTTCTTGTTTCTATTGCTAGAAATCGAACGTTTTTTCTTCCACGGTAAAGCTCCTGACGGCTTCTTCGTCCAATTGAAAACCGATACCTGGCTGTTCCGGCACTACGATCTCTCCATCAGTTGCCGTCACTTCCGGCTGAATGATATCCTTTTCCCAATATCTTGAAGACCCGGAAGTGTCACCTGGCAGCACGAACTGCGGAAGGGTGGTCAATGCGATATTATGAGCACGGCCGACACCCGCCTCCAGCATGCCGCCGCACCAGACCGCTATCCCCTGTTCTTGGCAATAGTCATGGATCCGCCTGGCTTCTGTGAGTCCGCCGACCCGGCTGATTTTCAGATTGACTACCTTGCAGCTGCCCAGCTCTACCGCTTTCGTGGCATCCTCCAAGGATGTAATGCTTTCATCGAGACAGATGGGAGTCCGGATAGCTGCCTGCAGATTTGCATGGTCGATAATATCATCCGCACCAAGCGGCTGTTCCACCATGAGTAACTCGAGGTCATCCAGCTGCCTGAGGTGATCAATATCCTCCAGTGTATAGGCCGAGTTGGCATCTGCCATGATCGGTGCTTCTGGGAAACAGCGACGGACTTCTCTCAGGACATCTATATCCCAACCCGGCTTAATCTTCAGCTTCAGCCGTTTATAGCCCTCCCTCAGATACCTTTCCACCACATCGAGGGTGTCTTTGACAGAAGGCTGGATGCCTATGCTGACGCCTACATCGATCTTCCGCTTTTCTCCTCCTAGAGCCCGGGACAGAGGCAGACCTTCCCGTTTGGCAGAAAGGTCCCATACTGCCCCTTCTATTGCGGCTTTGGCCATGTTATTCCTCCTGACCGCCCGAAAAAGCTCTGTCACCTCATCAGGATGGTGGACCTGATTTTTTTGGAGGATCGGTATGAGGAAGTCTTCCAGCATGTGTCTGGTCGTCTCCACCGTCTCCTCCGTATACCAAGGTTCAGTAAAGGCAGCCGATTCGCCGAACCCACTGTTCCCTTCTCCATCCTTTGCCTCCAATAGAAAGAACTCCTTATGTTCCATGGTGCCAAAACTGGTGGCAAAGGGGTGCTTCAATCTCATTCTCAACCGTTTCATATTGATTTCCCGAATCGGGACTACCATGTGATGACCTCCCCTGATTCTCCATATGTAAAAACAGCAGCCCCGAACGGACTGCTGCCTTTCCTCTTCTCTATTTAAAATACTATAAAATGGGCAATCAATACAATGATCGGCAAGGTGATGATGGTCCGCTCCACAAAGATGATGAACAATTCGAGCAGGTTGACCGGAATATTCGACCGAAGAATCAGAATACCGATTTCAGACATATAGATGATCTGCGTCAGGGACAGGGCACCGACCACGAATCTAGTCAGTTCACTCTCAATCCCGCTTCCCAGCACTGCCGGCAGGAACATGTCCGCAAAACCGACCAGCATGGCTGGTGCAGCGGCAGTAGCTTCCGGAATCCTCATCCATTCCAATACCGGTACTAATGGATAGGAAAGAATCTCAAAAATCGGTGTATATTCGGCGATGATCAATGCGGCTGCTCCGAGGCTCATCACCAATGGAATCAACCCCATCCAAATATCCATGACCGTCTTTGAACCGCTTTTGACGAGTTCTACCGGGTTTTTGGCTTCTCCGGCTTTCCGCATTGCCTCACTCCATCCCCATTCGAATGAAGAAATTCCCTCCGGTACAGATTCATTGATCTGCTTCCCTACCGGCTCATAATAAGTATCCTTTTTTCTGGATAGCGGAGGGATCCGCGGCATGATGAATGCTGCAATGATACAGGCAACAGATACCGTCAAGTAGAAAGGAATGAATAAATTCCCAACCCCGATGACATTGGCAACTACCAGACTGAAAGCAATCGAGGCCACGGAAAACGTGGTGGCAATGACAGAGGATTCCCGCTTGGAATAGAACCCTTCATTATATTGCTGAGTTGTTACCAGCACACCGACCGTTCCGGCACCCATCCAGGAAGCCATACTGTCAATCGACGATCTCCCTGGCAAGGTGAAGATCGGCCGCATGATTTTTCTCAACAGTGCTCCGATGAATTCCATCAGGCCGAACTCTACCAACAATGGAAGCAGAAGACCGGCGAACAGGAACCAGGTAAGGAGGACGGGTGCCAGATCATACAGCACGACCCCTCCCGTATTCATCGACCAGATGAACTCTGGTCCGAATTCGAACAACGTCATGATCCCCACAAGGAAGCCCAGCAGGCGCATCGTGTAACCGAATGGACCTGTCACGAACAAGCTTTTCAGAAAAGGGCTCTCCATCATGAACGCCGGTTTGGCAGCCATACCGATGGTAGTGAATACTACCGATACACCAAGAAGAAGGACGATGAATGCTGGAATCGCCTCACCGAAGGCTCCCTGCAGAGAGGAAGCGAGAATCCCGACACCGATGGTGAACTCCCCGTCCACCTTGATCGGCACAAGGAACAGCAATACACCGATCAAGGAAGGGAGCAGGAATTTCCATACCGGATTGGCACTGACACCTGCCAGCTCTTTCTTATTATTGATCTCCATCTTTCAGCCCTCCTTCCAGTTCAGCAATCACGTCATCCAATATGCTGATGCCGTGTTCTACCTGTTCTTTGGATACAGTTAATGGTGGAATCATCCGGACCACTTCACCGGCATTCCCGCACAGATAGAATAGGACGCCTTTTTCCAGACAGCCGTCGAGAATCTGCATGACGAGGTCTCCATCTGCTTGGTTTGTCACCGGTTTTTCTATCTCTATGCCTAGCAACAGTCCGACTCCCCTGACGTCTTTAATCATTTGATGCTTGTCCTTCAGTTCATTCAGCAGAGAGAGTGCATGTTCTCCCATCGCATTGGCGTTCTCCAGCAGATTTTCTTCTTTGATGACAGACAGGGATGCCCTTGCAGCCGCACAAGCCATCGGATTCCCTCCGAATGTTGTTGCATGCGCGCCCATCGGCCATTGATCCATCAGTTCCTTGCTGGCAACCGTCGCACTGAGCGGCATACCCGCGGCAATCCCCTTGGCGACCGCCATGATATCAGGGGTTACACCAAACGTCTGGGATGCGAACCAATTACCCGTCCGACCGAACCCTGTCTGTACCTCGTCGAAAATGAGCAGGATGCCGTGCTGGTCACAAATTTCCCGGATTTTCTCCAGCCAAGATGCTGGTGGGATGACATAGCCGCCCTCACCCATGATCGGCTCGACAATCATGCAGGCAACTTCTTCCGGGTCTACTTGGTGATTGAACAGACTCTCTGCTTGTTTTTCCAGCTGCTTCGGGAAATACTCTGCAGGGTCTTCCCCTTCCGGACATGATGCCGGGTCCGCGTACGGCAGCTGATAGTTCAACCAGGATGGCTGCTGGTTTTTCCGGTATTTGCTTTTGGAAGTGGAAACACTCAACGCTCCGATCGTCCTTCCATGGAAGCCGCCGGTGAATGAAATGACATAAGGACGCTCCGTGACGAACTTCGCCAGCTTCAAAGCCCCTTCGATCGCTTCCGTTCCGCTATTCCCGAAGAAGAAATTATCCAGATTCCCAGGCAGTATTTCCTGGAGCTCTTCAGCAAATTTCAGGATGGACTCATACATGATGACACCAGAAGGTCCATGGATCAGATGATCGGCACTATCCTTGATTGCCTGTACGACTTTCGGATGGCGGTGTCCCACGTTCTCCACAGCGATTCCTGACGTGAAATCCAGATATTCTTTTCCATCCACCCCGTAATAGTAGCAGCCTTCCGCTTTCACTACAGGCAGGTTCGGATGATCCTTTGCCATGCTTGGCGCCAGATAATCCCCGATGTTTGCCGTCAATTCTTTCCAATCTCTCGATGTCTTGCACATATGATTGCCTCCTGTATAAAAATGAATATTTATTAAATGATATTAATAATTATACATAAAATATGCATACATGCAACAACAAATCGATAGTTTGCGATAAATCATGACATATGGAAGAAAATGGATGAAAGCAAGGATGGAGGCCAAACGCAAGCAAACTTACTGTCTGCCTGGAATATGGTATGCCATCTCCATTGAATGTATAAAATTTTCTGCGTATTCCCTTGTAAAATTAGCGTACACCGCTCTCTTTCATATGTTACTATAAGTATATGAGTCTAGATTTCCCTGATTAAAAGATGTAAGGAGTGTCTGTAAATGGCAGAGAAAATGAACGTGGAAAGCTTCAACCTCGACCATACGAAAGTAAAAGCCCCATATGTACGCCTTGTCGGAGTAACAGAAGGCACAAATGGCGATAAAGTATATAAATATGATATCCGCTTCAAACAGCCGAACAAGGCTCATATGGAGATGGATGGCCTTCATTCCATCGAGCACCTGATGGCCGAAAATATCCGCAACCACATGGATAATGTCCTTGATATCAGTCCGATGGGCTGTCAGACAGGGTTTTACCTATCCATATTGAATAATGATGACGATGATCTGGTACTGGATACATTGGAAAAAACATTGAATGACGTACTGGAAGCTACAGAAGTTCCTGCATGCAATGAAGTGCAGTGCGGCTGGGCAGCCAATCACAGCTTGGAAGGTGCAAAAGAAATCGCCCGCGAAATGCTGGAGCACCGTGATGAATGGAAAGATGTCTTCGGAGACGAAGCCTGATTTCAACGAGGCGAATCACTTGCCTTCCGTGAGATAAATAGGAAAGACAAACAGCAGTCTGTCAGCTATTGATGGAACTGCTGTTTTTTTGGGGATGGAGGCAGAGATGTATGGTGCGTGCCTGTTATCGAGACCGGTTGTTTTGCCATAGCCTCTGCCTCCATTTATAATGAATCAAAAAAGGGGACGAGAAATGTGTGTCTGATCAATTTTCACTTCCAGGAGCACCCGGTCTACCCACTGATTGTGGCGGCAAACCGGGATGAGTTCTATGACCGGCCCACTAAGCCTGCCCATTTTTGGGAGGATGAACCGAATATCCTTGCCGGCAGGGATTTAGAACAGATGGGTACATGGCTTGGGATCACCAAAGATGGAAGATTCGCAGCACTTACCAATTATCGCAACCCGGAACATATGAAAGCCGGAAGCATCTCCCGGGGCGAGATTGTCAAGCAATATCTGAGCGGAAATGCAACACCAGAGGAATACATACAGAGGCTGCAAAGGAACAGGGATAAATATACGGGCTTCAATTTGATTGCAGGCAATAAAGACAAGCTTCTTCATTACAACAATGTATATGATGACATCACTGAGGTGGGACCAGGTACACATGGGCTGAGCAATGACACACTGAATACGCCATGGCCGAAAGTGGGCAAAGGAAAAACAGCCTTGCAGGAGTATGTGGACTCCCATGAAACCATGCAGCCGGACGCATTGTTTTCCATCATTTCCGATGCAGAAAGGGCACCAAAGGAACAGCTTCCTGACACTGGTGTCGGCATGGAGATGGAGAAAAGATTGTCCCCCCTCTTCATCCAGCTGCCTGATTACGGCACCCGCTCCTCCAGCGTCCTGCTGATCGACCATTCCAATAACGTGACATTCATCGAGCGGAGCTTTCAAGAGGGCCAGCCAACCGGGGAGAGGCGATTCGATTTCCAAATCGGCCAATCATAATCATATCCATATATAATAAAGGACCAGCAGATGCTGGTCCTTTATTATTAATTCCTAATTTGCCCGGTCCCTTTGATGAAGAATTTGCTTGATGTCAAAGCCGGCAGTCCCATCGGCCCTCTTGCATGCAGTTTTTGCGTACTGATGCCGATTTCAGCTCCATAGCCGAATTCCGATCCATCGGTGAATCTCGTAGAAGCATTATGATATACCGCAGCAGCGTCGACATTTTGCTGGAACTTGGCGGCATTTTTTTGATCCTCTGTGACGATTCCCTCTGAATGCTTTGTGCCATATGTGTTGATATGGTCGATGGCTTCCTTCGTATCGCCTACCAGCTTCACACTGATGGTAAGCCCCAGATACTCTGCATGCCAATCCTCTTCCGTTGCCTGTTTCGCTTGTGGAAAGGCCTCCGTCACCGTATCGTCTCCGTAAATCGCGACATCCTTTTCGGCCAATTTCTCCAGTAACCCCTTCCCGTATTCCTTGAACCAGGCTGGATGGATGAGAAGCGATTCAATGGCATTGCAGACGGACGGGCGCTGCAGTTTGGCATTGAGCACGATTTCCTCAGCCATTTCCTTGTCTGCTGATTCGTCAATGTAAAAGTGGCAGTTGCCTGCACCTGTTTCAATGACAGGCACGGAGGATTCACGGACCACGGTGTCGATCAAATTCTTCCCACCACGCGGAATCAGTACATCCAAGTATTCATTCAATCGGAACAGTTCCTTGGCCGTTTCCCTGTCCGTATCCTCGATCAGTTGTACAGCATCCACTGGCAGGCTGCTTTTCTCCAGAGCGGTATGGATGGATTTCACCAAGGCGATATTGGAAAACTTCGCAGAGGAACTTCCCCTTAAAACCACAGCATTGCCTGTCTTCAGGGACAATGTTGCTGCATCGATGGTCACATTCGGTCTTGCTTCGTAAATCATGCCCACTACCCCGATCGGAACCCGTTGCTTTTCGATATGCAGACCATTGTCTTTTTCTACCGTTTCCAACACTTCTCCGATAGGATCTTCCATTTCCACCAGTTGTTGAATGGCATCCGCCATATCGCTGATCCTTGCTTCACTCAGCAGGATCCGGTCAAGGATGGAATCGGACAGCCCCTTCTCTTTCCCCTGTTCGATATCCTTGGCATTTTCCTCGAGAATGTACTTCTGATCTGCCTCCAACTGGCCGGCAATCAATTCAAGGGCATGGTTCTTCTCTGCGGTCGTCACCCCCATCAGCTCATAACTCGCTGTTTTCGCCGCCTTCCCTTTCGTCTGCACTTCGGATACTACTTTTTCCACGATATCTCCTCCTCCGTTTTTTATGGTGACCAGGCTGGCTCCTTTCTCTGAAATGCTCAGCCCGGATTCTTCCCTTTATACTTGCACCCAGCCTTCCCGATGGATGACTTCCACGAATGATAGAATGCTAGTATGATGTTCTTCCTTGTTCTCCATCGCCTTTTTCAACTCATCAGACGAGCAGTTGATCTCTCCTTTGCCTATCTGGCCATGTGTACCGAACACTTGGACCACATCGCCCTTCTGGAAGGTACCTTTCACCTTGAATACACCAGCAGGGAGCAGACTTTTTCCATTATAGAGAATTGCTTCTTCCGCCCCCTGGTCGACATAAATGATGCCATTTGGGTCGGAATGAAGAGCGATCCATTGCTTGCGTATATTGACCGGTTTCAGTGACTGGTTGGCGATATAGGTTCCATCTCCATGCCCTTCCAGTACATCCACCAATTTTCTGCTTCCTGTGCCGGTCCCGATGAACACAGGCACCCCAAGGGACATGGCTGTTTTGGCGGCAAGCAGTTTCGATTTCATTCCGCCGGTTCCGACTTTGGAGCCATTGGCGTCTGCCGCCCCGATCATCGGTTCCGTGACCTCCTGGAGATAATCATACTTGATCGCGGATGGATTGGTCCGCGGATTTCCGTTATACAAACCGTTGATATCCGTCAGTATGATCAGCTGGTCGGCATGGACGAAACCGCTGACCAAGGCTGACAGCATATCATTGTCACCGAATGTCAATTCATCCACGGATACCGTATCATTCTCATTGATGATCGGGATCACCCCGCGTTCCAGAAGCTCTATGGTCGTCGCTACTGCGTTTTTGTAGCGGTCCCTGTTGGAAAAGTCATGCCTGGTCAGCAGCAGTTGAGCTGCAGTCAGCTGATGCTCCATGAATTTTTCATTATACGTCTGGACCAGCAACCCTTGGCCGATGGCTGCCGCTGCCTGTCTTCCCTTGATGGTGACAGGACGCGAACAGTACCCAAGTCTGGCAAACCCGGCTGCAACCGCTCCGGAAGAGACCAGTATCACTTCATGCCCTTCCCTGCGCAGCTCAGCCAGTGCGCAAACATGTTCATTCAGTCTACTTTCATCGATTTCTCCCTTGGTATTCGTCAGCGAACTGCTGCCGATCTTCACCACAATGCGTTTTTTCTTCATGACGATAACTCCCGGTTCTGAATTTTTGTTTGGTATCCATGAGGGTAACCCACAATGGACATTCGACTATTCTCTTATTCTATCAAAAAAGGCCCTGCTCATCCTGTATAAAAAGGACGAAAGAGCCGACTTCCGCGGTGCCACCAATTTTTGGATGCGTACATCCCACTTTGCTCCGTTAACGCCGAAGAGGCGCCCGCAGTTTTTACCCTGCAGGACTCGGGATGCACGTTCTGCATGCTGTTTGCGACCGGACCTTCCAGCTTAGAGATCCAGCTCTCTTTCGCCACGATGCATGCGTACTACTCATCCGTCTGCGTTCCATCTTGTTGATATCATTATGGAAAGAAACGGACAAAAAGTCAATAGATAAATAAATATTTATGAGAAAAAACTTATATTTATGCATTCTTATGTTTTTTTATAAATGGACCCTATGACTTGAATAACAGGGCTGACTTTCCCTTATGTAAAATTGGCCGGTAGATTAGTCGGTGTCCGTATACATGGATATTCAGCATTTTTCTGCATTTCAGCATGGTGGACAGAGAAAATTCACCTCCCTTGATCATGCCGCTTCTACCTAATGTGGTTGATGCATAATAAGGAAGGAATTAACATACCAGGCATTATGCCAGCGATAATGTGCGATTCTTGATGATTGTGGCGTGTCACCTGCTAATTCCGACTGCCTCCTGCTGATAACTGCGCGCTACTGCCGATTACGGCTGCCTCCTGCTGATAACTCCGCGCTACTGCCGATTACGGCCGCCTACTGCTGATAACTCCGCGCTACTGCTGATTACGGCCGCCTACTGCTGATAACTGCGCGTTGCTGCCGATTACGGCCGCCTACTGCTGATAACTCCGCGCTACTGCCGATTACGGCCGCCTCCTGCTGATAAACCTGCTCTCCTGCTGATTTCCTCGACATGCATGCAACACCCATAAAACAAACCAAGCCTCCTCGAACTCCATGTTCGAGAAGGCTTGCGAAGAATCATTTTAAAGGGATATACCCAACCAATTTCATTAACCGGCTTTGCTTTCGGATACTTGATATTCATTCAGAGATTTTTGTTTGAACAACTGGCGTACAAACCAGGCAGCTACTATCACCCAAATGATCGATCCGAGAATCATGGAGATTCCATAGTCCATATGGAAGCCTTCCGGTGCGTAGAATACATAGGTGCTGACCACTGCTGTCATGAACAATGCCGGGATGCTGCAAATCCAATGGAATTTATGGTTTTTCAGCAAGTACATCGCGCCTGTCCAAAGCATGACAGTCGCTACTACCTGGTTGGACCAGCCGACATATCTCCATAGGAAATTGTAGTCGATCATGGAAAGGAACAGTGCTGGCACAGCAACCGGGATGATCAGCAGTCCAAGCGCCCACTTTTTCGTCATATCCGTTTTGGTCAATTGGCTCAGCAGCTCTGCCAGCATCATTCTGGAAGAGCGCAAGGCCGTATCACCTGTCGTGATAGGCAGAATGACAATTCCCATGATGGCAAGAATTCCGCCGAATACACCAAGTGTCGAGATGCTTATTTCGTTCACCACGCCTCCAGGTCCGCCTGCATCCAATGCAGCCTGAAGTCCGCCTGTACTGCCGAAGAACGTCATGCCGGCAGCCGCCCAGACCATGGCGATGACTCCTTCACCAATCATGGCGCCATAGAACACTTTCCTTCCTTCGCTTTCCTTCTTCAAGGTCCTTGCAATGATCGGGCTTTGCGTACTATGGAAACCGGAAATCGCCCCACAGGAGATGGTCACCATCAATAAAGGCCAGATCGGCAGTTCGCCAGGGTGCAAGTTGCTCAGTGTCAGGTTCGGAATCGGTTCTTCAAAGAAGAACATCCCTATACCGATGGATACGGCCATGAAGATCAATATGGCTCCGAATACCGGATAAACTTTCCCGATGATCCGGTTGACCGGCAGAACAGCTGCCAGAAGCAGATAGGCAAAGATGATCAGCAGGCATGTCATGAAACTCAATGGAGTCAATGAAGAGATCAGCTGTGCAGGTGCTGCAGTGAATGCTGCTGCCACCAGGATCATCAGACAGATGGATAGAATCGTTGTAAGTACCTTTGCATATTTTCCTAAGTATCTTCCCACCAAGGATGGAAATTGTGCTCCTCCATGCCTCAGCGACATCATGCCGGAAAAATAGTCATGAACCGCTCCGGCGAAGATGCAGCCGATGACGATCCAGATGAAGGCCACCGGTCCATATAGCGCTCCGAGTATTGCTCCGAAGATCGGGCCGGTTCCAGCGATATTCAATAGCTGTATCAAACTTCCTTTCCACCAGCTCATCGGCATAAAGTCCATGCCATCATTTTGGGTATATGCAGGTGTTTTCTCTTCATCCTGGATACCGAAAATTCGCTCGACCACCTTCCCGTAGACGATGTATCCTGCAATCAACAGGACAATGGAAACGATAAATGTAGTCATCGCTGAAACCTCCTTTTTCTAAATAATTTATAATATGCAGTATATTACTCCTCCACTCGACAAAAATCAACCTTTTTACGTAAATTTTCTTATAATTCTTACTAAAACGCTTTCAAACTTTCCGCCAGCTGGCAAAGTTAACTTAATTTATTGACATTATGCCAACATCTGCTATCCTGTAAATTATTTACTATATTAATATCTGTAGAAAGGGGTAGAGAAAAATGCTGCAAGCTCACCACATACCGTCGAATAAACTGCATGCGGAAGAACGCATTTTGAATGTACAGGAGGCCTTGCCTCATGTTTAACATATTGATTGCAGACCCATTGAGCGAAGATGGAATCCGTCCGCTGAGAGAAGCGGAAAACATGAACATCGTGGTGGATACCGGTTTGGAACCAGGAGAACTGATGGAGAAAATCGGGAAGTTCGATGCCCTGCTTGTTCGAAGCCAAACGAAAGTGACACGTGAGATCATCGAACAGGCCTCCAACCTGAAAATCATCGCCCGTGCCGGTGTCGGTGTAGATAATATCGATTTGGAGGCAGCTACCGAGAACGGGATCATCGTGGTCAACGCCCCGAACGGCAATACCAATTCTGCCGCAGAGCACACAATGGCCATGATCATGTCCCTTTCCCGCAATATTCCACAGGCCTATCTATCCTTGAAGAACCAAAAATGGGACCGGAAGAAATATGTCGGTGTGGAAGTGAAGAATAAAACCCTCGGTATCGTCGGGTTGGGCCGGATCGGTGCAGAAGTGGCCTACCGTGCGAAAGGGCAGCGGATGAACATCATGGCCTATGATCCATTCCTGACCAAGGAGAAGGCCGATAATATGGGGATTGGCTATGGTACCTTGGATGAAGTACTCCAAGCAGCTGATTTCATTACCATACATACACCTCTTTTGAAAGACACCAAGCATATGATCAATGCCGATGCATTTGACAAAATGAAGGACGGTGTACAGATCGTCAACTGTGCACGGGGTGGAATCATCGATGAAGATGCTCTTTACAATGCGATCGTTTCCGGGAAGGTTGCCGGAGCTGCCATGGACGTTTTTGAAGAAGAGCCGTTTACCGACCACCGGCTGCTTGAGCTCCCTGAAGTGATTGCAACACCACATCTGGGTGCCAGCACATTTGAAGCACAGGAAACAGTAGCCGTCGATGTGAGCCATGATGTTGTCGGTTTCCTGAATGGAGACCCGGTCAAAAACCCGGTCAATCTCCCTTCCTTGCCGAAAGAGATCCTGAACACCATCGAGCCGTATTTCAACCTCTCGGAAAAATTGGGAGAATTCCTGATCGGCAGGACCGAAGAAGTCGCCGAAGAAATCAATATTTCCTATGCAGGAGACCTCTACGATGTTGAAGTAGCCCCTCTCACAAGGAATGCTGTGAAAGGCTTCTTGAAACGTCACCTGGGCGATCATGTGAATGATGTGAATGCCCTGTATCTGGCGGAACGCAAAGGCATATCCATCCATGAAAACAAAACAGCCTCCACGAAGGGCTTCACCAACTTGATGAGTGTGGAAGTCGTGACCAAATCCGGAAAACGCAGTGTATCAGGTACTCTGCTCAATGGACTTGGTGCGAGAATCGTGAAGGTGGACGGCTATAATGTCGATGTTACGCCGAAAGGGCATATCGTCGTCATCAACCATAAGGACATCCCTGGTGTCATCGGGAAAATGGGTTCCTTGCTCGCCAAGCATGAAATCAACATCGCGACCATGCAGGTGGACCGCTCCGATGTCGGCGGCAAAGCCATCATGATGCTGACCGTGGACAGGCATCTGGACGAGAAAGAACTGGATACGCTGAAGGAACTGGAAGAAATCAATGAAGTGACCGCCATTGATTTGTAGAAGCAAAGCGCTTTTATCCGTATAGTCGCTTGTTTGCAAACAAAGATCCCCGCAGGCCGAATAGACGGCAGCGGGGATTCTTTTTATTCCTGATTGATTCTATCCAGTAATGGAACCAACTCTTCAAGCTTGGATATTTCATAGGTGGGTGTCACTTCTTCTGCTGTTTTTCCTTTTCGGTTGACCCACACGGAATCGATGCCGGCGCGATTGGCTCCCAATATATCTGTCAGGAGATTATCACCGATCATCAACACCTCTTCCTTCTCCGCTTCGAGAAGACCAAGCGCATGCTCGAATATTTCTGCAGCAGGCTTTCCTTTCCCGAAGGCCCCCGAAACAAGGATCTCATCAAAGTAAGGAACAAGTTCGGGCGTGATATCGAGCTTGATTTGCTGCAAATCAGGGGAACCGTTGGTCAATAGCAACAGATTGTATGTATCCTTCAACTGATCAAGCACCGTAAAGGTATCATCGTATACATAGGCATTTTCTTTTCGCTTCTGGGGAAAAGCCAGTGCCAGTTCCCCGCCGAACTTTTCATTCTCCACGCCGGTTCTCTTCAACCCCCTGGTCCAGGCCTCTTTCTGGTAAGCAGGAGCGATTTCCTTCAGCTTGGCGAAATCCTCCCCATCATCCGGAAAGGTCCCCCATAATCCTTCAAAGGGATTGATGCCGATCATTTTAGTGAACTCGAAGGTTTCATAGGAAGCATAAAGCTCCCTTGCCTCATCGCGTACATTCTCCTCCAGCTTATCCGGATCGATTCCGTATTTCTCTTCAGCAATCGCGCATGTTGCACGGAATGCTTCTTTGACACTTTTTTCATCCCATAGAAGGGTGTCATCCAAGTCGAACATCAATGTTTTTTTCATGTGTGATTTCCTCTTTTCCATATGATTGTCCTAACCAATAGCATAACATTTTTCATAAGCAGGAAAAAACTGAAAATTGGGGGTTGCCATTATTTTAAATTAGGTTTAACATAGTTAGTAAAAATTCAACAACAAGGGGATAGTAACATGGAAGAATGGACAGTAAAAGTAGAACAGTCTGACAACAAAAAGGAAAAACCCGATACAGAGCAATTGGAATTTGGCAGAAGCTTCACAGACCATATGTTTGTGATGGATTATTCAGAGCCAGTCGGCTGGCATGATGCGCGGATCGTCCCTTATCAGCCGCTGACCATCGAGCCGTCCGCCATGGCCTTCCATTATGGCCAGTCCGTTTTCGAAGGCATGAAGGCTTACCATGCACAAAATGGGGATATCCAATTATTCCGCCCGGATAAAAACCTCGCGCGCCTTAATCATTCAAACGACCGCCTCTGCATTCCGCCTATCGACGAGGAATTCGTACTGAAGGCAATCAAGCAGCTCGTATATATGGATAAAGAGTGGATTCCTAAGGCGGAAGGCACCTCCCTTTATATTCGTCCATTCATCATTTCCACGGAGCCATACCTTGGTGTAGCTCCATCCCACCACTATAAATTGATCGTCATCCTTTCACCGGTCGGCGCTTATTACAAAGAAGGGATCAACCCAGTGAAAATCGCCGTTGAGAACCACTATGTACGTGCCGTAAAGGGCGGCACAGGGGAAGCAAAGACCGGAGGAAACTATGCATCAAGCCTGAAGGCCCAGGAAGTGGTCGGCAAACAAGGCTACTCGCAGGTACTGTGGCTTGATGGAGTCGAAAAGAAATATATTGAAGAAGTCGGCAGCATGAATGTATTCTTCAAAATCAATGGAGAAGTCGTCACACCTGCATTGAACGGAAGCATCTTAAGCGGGATCACCCGTGATTCCGTGATTGAAATGCTGAAGTACTGGGATATCCCGGTATCCGAACGCCGCATTTCCATGGAAGAATTATATCAGGCTTACCTGGACGGACAACTGGAAGAAGCTTTCGGAACAGGCACAGCGGCAGTCATCTCGCCGATTGGTGAACTGGCATGGGAAGGGAAAAAAATCCATGTCAATGAAGGAGAGATCGGAAATGTTGCCAAGCGGCTATATGACACGATGTCCGGCATCCAATACGGCAAAGTCGAAGACCCATTCGGATGGATAGTAAAAGTGAAAGAAGCAGCACCAGTAAAATAATAGGCTGCATGCGAGAACCCCGGCCGGGCAGCCGGGGTTTTTTCATGGTCGCGCATATCTTCCCTTCCCAGTATCCTATTATTTCCGGAACAGCTTGGAAAGCAGCCAGAATAGAAGCACGATCATGGAGGATCCGAGGAAAAATGCAAGAAATCCCCAAAGACCGGCCATGGCATCAGCAAACTCCATATTCCCCCGATTGGTGATTGCCTGCTGCAGTTCGATCGCAAAGACAAGAACCACCATCACTGTAAATGTATAAATGAAGGACAGGATTGCAGTCCTGCCTTTCATATGCTCAAACAACTTGAAACATACATAGACGAAGAAATACGTAATGATTCCAATGAAGCCGAAAATCCAGAAATGGAGCTCCTTGTCCGTCATATAGACACCGAACACGTCTATCAAAAGGTCATGTATCGTATTGACCGCTTCGGCGATCACCAGAATAATTTCCCTCATGCGTCCCCTCCATATCTCTTTTACTCTCATTATCGCAGAAATTCCTGCAATTCTCCAATTGCCTCCTGCAGCACTTCCATTCTCCTACGATGCGCAACCCGTTATGAATGGCGTACTGGAATCAGGGAAACATAGGGATGAATCAATTTATAATGGAAAGGAGTGGATGATATTGAGATTTATGACCGCCCTTGTTATAAAGTTCGCTATGATAACAGCTGTGTTATGGATTGTACTCGGCGGGTTCTACGATGTTTCATTCGGGGACATCTTTGCCACTAGTCTCATTCTGACCGCACTAGCCTTTCTGGCAGATGTCTATCTCCTCCCGGTCATTGAAAACTTCGGTGCCACCTTGGGCGATTTCGGGCTTGCTTTCGCAGGTGTATGGGTTCTTGGGAACTATCTGTTCGAAGAGACAATCCCTCTTGGCACCGCTACCTTGATCTCCGCGTTGATTATCGCGGCAGGAGAATTCTTCTTCCATCAGTATATGGAAAATGCAGTATTCGAAAGAGGTGGCCATGACAGAACAGAATATAGGCGTAGGGACGATAAACTGCAGACTGAATTCGGAGAAGACATGGACACCGATGCAGAAAGACGCAATCGGAACGAAGAGAAGTAGACTGATTCTGCCGACAAAAGCATAAATTCCGCCTAAATACACCATTGTCCCTCACTAAATCCCCCCTCCACCATATCCTATTAGTGATCCCATGGATAAAGGAGGGAATATGTATGAGCTACGGCGGCGGTTATGGCAACGGTAACGGCTTTGCTTTGATTGTCGTGCTCTTCATCCTGCTTATCATCGTTGGAGCAGGAGGCTATGTCAAAGGCTTCGGCGGAGGATATTAATCCTATAGCTGGATAGAGTGCGAATCAAGGAATGCAACGGCAGACCAAGCGCCTCCCCTTGGTCTGCCGTTATGTATATTACGTGAAGACATACCCTTTAATTTTTGTGCATGGTTTGAAAAAAGAGGGACAAACTATCTATCGTAGCGGATTTGCTGCAAACTTAAATACACAGGAGGATTCCATTCATGGACAATCGTAATAACAACCGCAACAACAACCGTAACAACAACCGCAACAACAATCAGGAAGTGAACAATGTAGAATTCGCGAACGAAAACGAATTCATTGACAACAACGACCTGAACAACAACCGCAATAATAACCGTAACAGAAACCGCAATAACAACAAGAACAATAATAACAACCGCTAAATTCCACAGAAGCCTGTATCCATCAAGGATGCAGGCTTTTATATAGGTATAAATTTCTCCGTGGTGCAGAACCTAACGAAAACTGGACACATGAGGAGGCATCCACACACATGAAAGCTGTCACCTATCAAGGAAAATACAAAGTTGCCGTCAAGAAAGTACCATTTCCAGTCATAGAAGAGCCACAGGACGTCATCATCCGGATTACATCCACTGCCATCTGCGGTTCTGACCTCCATTTATATCAAGGGAACATGCCTACACCGATCGACTACATCATCGGGCATGAACCTATGGGAATTGTGGAGGAAACCGGGCCAGACGTGACAAAAGTGAAAAAAGGAGATCGAGTGATCATTCCTTTCACCGTTGCCTGCGGGGAATGCGCCTATTGCAACAGCCACTTGGAAAGCCAATGCGACAACTCCAACCCGCACTATGACTCAGGTGGCTATTTTGGATACACGGAGAAATTCGGAAATTATCCAGGAGGGCAAGCAGAATACCTGCGGGTGCCATTCGGCAACTATACGCCGTTCTTGGTGCCAGAGGATGCTGAATTGGAGGATGATCAGCTGTTGTTCTTATCAGACGTCCTCCCAACCGCTTATTGGAGTGTAGAAAACGCGGAAGTGAAAAAAGGCGACACGGTCATCGTCCTCGGCTGTGGCCCGGTCGGACTGATGGCACAGAAATTCGCCTGGCAGAAAGGCGCGGAACGGGTCATCGCCGTCGACCATTACGACTACCGTCTTTCCCATGCAAAAAAAATCAATCAGATCGAAGCATACGACTTCACGGAATACGATGATATGGGAGAAACATTGAAAGAGCTGACCAAAGGCGGTGCAGACGTGGTCATCGACTGTGTCGGTATGGACGGGAAGAAATCGCCGCTTGAATTCGTCGAACAGAAGCTGAAACTGCAAGGAGGAACACTGGGGCCGATCCAGATTTCCACCAAAGCAGTGAAAAAAGGCGGCATTGTACAGCTCACCGGGGTATATGGCGGATTATACAATATGTTTCCGTTGGGTCCTTTCTTCACAAGAAACATCACATTGAAAACCGGACAGGCACCTGCGCGCAGTTATATGAGAACCATTTACGACCAAATCAAGGCTGGGGAGATCAATCCACGTGAAATCATCACACATACCCTTCCACTGGACCAGGCCGATCACGGCTTTGATATCTTCAACAGCCGTAAAGACGACTGTATCAAGGTGGTTCTGAAGCCATAAGATTTTCCAACTACCATAGAGAAAGCACATCTCCCGCAGGAGATGTGCTTTTATCTGGGGTTACTCATATTCTTTTTCCAACGTTTTAGTGCTGCGCACCGTATCGATCGGGCGCACCATTTTCTCAATCTGCTCCCGCTCCGACTCGAGGAATGGTGGCAAGGACAATTTTTCTCCGAGTGTTTCATATGGTTCGTCCCCCATGAAACCAGGCCCATCGGTTGCAAACTCAAATAGAATCTGTGGTGCAACACCAGCATACAAGGATTCAAAGAAGTGACGGTTCACATAACCGGACGTGCGAAAACCGAATCCTTCCATCCGCTTGGTCCAATGATCCAGCACATCACGGTTTTCCACACGGAAGGCAGAGTGATGGACCGTCCCATACCCTTGGCGAGCGTTCGGCAAGTCATCATTTTTCTCTACGATCACCCTGGCGCCGTTACCACCCTCCCCTACTTCAAACAGATGGTAGTCTCCGTCCGTATCTATCTCTTTGAATTGCAGCACCTTTTCCATCATTTCCTTGAAGTAGTCAAAGTTGGCGATCCTGACATGGATCGGCCCCAGCCCAGTAATGGCGTACTCCAACGGAATTGGACCGTCCTGCCAAGGGATGCCGGCTTCCACACCGTCAAGACCTTCATCGGACACAAGCTGATACTGTTGATCATCAAAATCGGTAAACGGAAGTGTCTTTACACCGAATTGCTCCTGTATCCCTTCATTCTCCACTTCCAGCCGGTTGAACCGCTTGGCCCAGTAATCCAAAGCTGCATCACTCGGGACGCGGAACGATGTCCGATAAATTTCATTGGTCCCATGCTGGCCTTTCGGTATGCCTGGGAAATCAAAAAATGTCATATCTGTCCCAGGATTGCCCTCGTCGTCTGCGAAAAACAAGTGATATGTCTGAATATCATCCTGATTGACCGTCTTCTTGACCAAGCGCATTCCCAGCACATAGGTGAAGAACTCATAATTTTTTTCTGCGGAACTGGTGATGGCTGTAACATGATGCATACCTTTCAACCCGTACATTGAACTTCCTCCCATATTGTATTTATAGATATATTTATCTGTAATTACGTTATTTTTAATTCAAAATTTAACATGTTGCAAAAGGCATGTCAACTTTCATGAATCGAAAGCATGAGGAGTAAATGAAAAGGGAATGGTAACCATATCCATCTTTAATGCTGGTAGGCTGGTATGCGGATGGTACGAGGGTGGTATCGGCAGGAGACCGGCGATATCGCCAGGTGCTCCACGATTTCAGCAGAAGAGCGGCGATATCGCCAGGTGTGCAGGATTATCCGCTGGAGAATAGCGATATCGCCAGGTGCGCAGGATGATCCGCTGGAGAGCGGCGATATCACCAGGTGCGCTGGGATATCAGCTGGAGAGCGGCGATATCACCAGGTGCGGAGGATTATCCGCTGGAGAACGTAGATATCGCCAGGTGCTCCACGATTTCAGCTGAAGAGCGGCGATATCGCCAGGTGCTCCACGATTTCAGCTGGAGAACAGCGATATCGTCAGGTGTGCCGAGATATCAGCTGGAGAGCGGCGATATCGCCAGGTGCTCCACGATATCAGCAGGAGAGCAGCTATATCGCCAGGTGCGCAGGATTATCCGCTGGAGAACGTAGATATCCCCAGGTGCGCTGGGGTATCACCAGGAGAGCAGCTATATCGCCAGGTGCTCCACGATATCAGCTGGAGAGCGGCGATATCGCCAGGTGCTCCACGATATCAGCTGAAGAATAGCGATATCGCCAGGTGCGCTCACATTATCAGCAGGAGAGCTTCGTTATCGAAGGAGAACCAAGGAGGATGATAGGAATGAATGACAATCTACGAGTTAGCCGGGTGGCGTTGATCGGGACAGGTTTTGTTGGATCCAGCTATGCTTTTGCCTTGATGAATCAGGGTATTGTCAACGACCTGGTTATGATCGACGTCAATAAAGATAAAGCTCAGGGTGATGCGCTCGATCTGAACCACGGGAAAGGTTTCGCCCCCAACCCGATGAATATCCGGTATGGCGAATATGAAGACTGCCGGAACGCAGACATTGTTGTTATTTGTGCGGGGGCCGGCCAAAAGCCGGGAGAGACAAGATTGGACCTTGTGGAGAAGAATTTGAAGATTTTCAAGGAGATCGTCGGAAACGTGATGGACAGCGGCTTTGATGGCATTTTCCTCGTGGCTACCAACCCGGTGGACATCCTGACCTATGCTACATGGAAATACAGCGGGCTTCCGAAAGAAAGGGTGCTCGGTTCCGGCACCATCCTCGACACTGCCCGTTTCCGCTATTCTCTCGGAGAATACTTCGATGTTTCCCCGAACAACATCCATGCCTATATTATCGGCGAGCACGGGGACAGTGAGTTGCCTGTGTACAGTTCAGCGGATGTGGGGACGATTCCACTCCGCAAATATATGGAACGGAGCGATGAATTCCAGACGGAAGATCTGGATGATATCTTCATCCAAGTCCGGGACGCCGCCTATCATATCATTCAAAATAAAGGGGCGACATACTATGGCATTGCCATGGGACTTGCGCGCATAACGAGGGCGATTCTAGCCAATGAAAATTCTATATTGACCATTTCTGCACACTTGGATGGTGAATATGGGGAAAATGATGTCTATATCGGAGTCCCAGCGGTCATCAATCGCAGTGGTATCAGAGAAATTGTCGAGCTCGATCTTGATGAAGAAGAGCAGAAGAAATTCCATCAAAGCTCAGAAATCCTCAAAGGCATTCTGGAACCATATTTCGATGAGGTACAGCCAGATTAGCAGGGAAGAGGATCAGTTCCTCATAGAGGAATTTCCACGGTCCTCCTAGACGAGAAGCAGCCTGCCAGGAACTATGTGTTCTGGCAGGCTGCTTCTACTTTCTATGATGAAAAAGTACCGTACCTGATGATTTCTTCCCTCGGATTATGTGTTTTGCTGTCTGGGACTTCTGCCGGATAACCGAGGCCGAGTCCAGCGACAATACGGATATCTTCCGGAATGCCGAGCAAGTTGCGTACATGGTCTTCCCTTGTCTTGGATTCTTCCTCGTCCTGTGCATTATATACGGCGCCGAACGCGGAGCCCAAGTCATTCTCCGTAGCCTCCAGCCAGATGAATGCACATGCGAATGAAGCATCCTGCAGCCAGTATTTGCTGACATCAGGCTTGCCCGTGACCACGATGGCCGCCTGTGCCTGCTTCATCCATTTCATATATGGAGTGGTATCTGCCAACTGATCAAGTGTTTCTCGATCTGTAACGACAATGAGGTTCTTCGATGGTAGATTATTTCCGGTAGGTGCATAATATCCTGCATCCGCGATTTGTTCCAAGACATCCGCCGGTACGGGATCCTCTTTGTATTTCGTAATCTCCCGCCGATCCTTGATTGCCTGAAAAACATCCATTCCTATCCCCTCCATTTCCATTTGTATAATGCAATCATAGCAAAAAACCGCGTAATTCACTAGGATTTATTGGGAAATTTGGGATAGAAAATGGAAGCAAACAGTCTGATGGGGAGGTTTATGTGGAAAAACATCAATCCCGATAAACCACCCGCGTACCGCATACCATGTCATGCAATGCCTTCTTCTCTTCATTCCATCCAGCCATCATATATCCGATCAAGAAGGTGATAGTGGACAGGAAGTAGGCCAACCATCTGCCAATAGATTTCCACAAGGTGACTTGCGTCATGTCCGTATTGACCACCTTTATCCTGCATGCCAATTTACCGGGTGATCCCATCAGATTGCTGGCGGTGAACAATATCACGAACACTACGGAATAAATCAGTCCGCCGATACTGTCGGCCATAGAGGACACTCCTACTGCTGCCGAAAAATACGCAGTATCGCCGATCAGTACAGCGATCAGGAGCGTAAGGACTCCGCTCAACAGGGAATCGACAAACAGTGCCAGAAACCGAATCCAGAAACCAGCTGGCTTCGGATGCATCCAACCACTCCCTTTCGAGGAATATTGATGACCCCGGTTGAAATCCTGTGTTTCGGCCACACTAACGAGGAGGATGGAGGTGATATTTGTGAAAGAGGATTACCGTGAATATAGAACAGGGCAAGGTGTGCCACATGATGGTGAATTCATCTGTCAGTCAGGGAAAAAAGCAACATTGGCTAAACATGAAACCTTTCCGTCCTGTCCGGTCAGTGGAAACGAAACGACCTGGAAACCGGAGAAACAGTAAAACAAGGGTAGCATCAAGCCGCCCTTGTTTTTATTCTGTAAATGATATGCGATGAAGGATTTGTCCTATGTTAAGTAGTCACTTTTCCTCCCCATACCTAATCCCGCCGGTAAATGAAACGAGTATATATGTAATAGAATTCACTCATAGGTCTGCACGAATAACCCATCACCCTCCAGCCATTCGGCCAGGAATACGTTTTTTCTACGGTTGATTCCCTGCTTGGTGAGTTGCGTCTGCAGCCAAGCTTCGTCAAAACCCGCTTCCTCCAACTCATCCCATAGTATCTTGCCATCCCGAATGAAGGTGATGGGAACCTCCACTTGCTGTATCGGCATGTGGAAATCATCTTGGACCGTTTTTTGGTATTTGGATTTCTTCAAGACACTGATTGCCCCATTTGCCTCCAGATAACAGAAAGCTACCTCCCTTACAGAGAAAATTTCACTCTGTCTCAGTAGGCTCTGCAGCTGATTGAGATTCATCCCATTTTTCCGGAGAGCTTCCCGGCTCACCATTCCCCTTTCGATCAATGCAGAAGGTTTGCCCTCCGACACTCCACGGAACCAAAGGAATTTCTGTCCCATATACTCGACAAAAACCAGGAGTCCTCCCCATAGTCCCATGGCATACATGATATAAAACAGTCCCACCGTCTCCTCATAAAGCGCATTTCCTAATAATTCACTCAATACAATGGCCGCGATGAAGGTGAACGGTGTGACCTGGTTGATGATCTTCTTCCCGGCAAATTTGATGATCACAAACAACAGGAAAAAGCCGACAAGTATCTCGGTCGTCAATGAAACAATATCCATTCGACATGCTCCTAACAATCATATCCATCATTCCATCATCATTTATTGCCATGTTTCTTCATGGGCATACAGGAAGTAGAGGCGATTCTCCACGTTGAAAAGAAGCATGGTCGTTCACCCCGGGTGTTTAGTGATTTGCTTAGGTTACCTGCTCCTTAAATCATTCCGAACATGAACATATAAAATAAAGCCGAAGGAACAGACGCGATGACCGCCCATAAAGGACGCAGGTAATGCAGACGAAGGAACAAGAACATGTGGATCAGAAAAAAGGAAGACCAAAACAGGTTCCAACCATGATCATAGGTGATGACTCCCAAACGATAAGCGATCATCTCAAGCACCAGATAAATGGCCACCCATTTTGCATAATGGATGATTCTCCAAAGCAGTGTCTCCGGATAATTGCTTAAAAACAAAAAAGCGGAAAATGGATAAAGAACCACGGCATGAAGCAGGAGGACCCCTAAATCATCCAGGAAGAAGTCAGGGTGGATCTTCCACAGATAGTAATACTCATTGGCTACAGCTTCATAGGCCAAATCAGCAATCGCCATGATCAACATCGTCGGATAATACTCTCTGATATGGTCCCAATCCCCCCACCGTAGCAGCGCAATCAATAGACCTGTTGCTAATGCAAGATGGATGGCCCTCACCCCTTTTCCTTCCTCATACGTAGATATAATATTCCACATCTTCCCCTCCTTTATGTACATCATTATGGAGAAAATGGGAAACCCTAGGATAAAAAGGAGGCCAATCATGGAGGTGAAAAAAGAAGCAGGCATATTATATAATGAATTATCGCAGTTGTCACAAAATCATCTATTTTTCTGGAGTCAGGAAATCCTGTTCAGCTGGCACTGGTGGATCAGTGTAGCGCTCTCCCTTCTCCCCTGGTTGCTCTGGTGGTTTTTCCGGCCTAGGGAGAGTACGATGCGCCTGCTTACGGTCGGTTTTTTCATCATGCTCCTCTCCACGGTCCTTGATTTGGTCGGCCTTGCTTGCGGATTTTGGTATTATCCTTATCAAGTGACTCCATTCTTCCATGGCTTTCTTCCTTGGAATAATACGCTGATGCCAGTCACTGTGATGCTGTTGCTTCTTGTGCCCAGGTTCTCCCTGCTTTCAAAAGCAGTCACTTTCGGGTTGCTTACCTCCTTTGTCGGCGAGCCTCTCTTCATCTGGATGGGATTATATGTACAACTGGGGTGGCATCACTTCTATTCGCTGCCCATCTACACGATGCTGTATATTCTTTCCCATCTTATCTTCCATGCAACGTCTTTCAAGAGACCAGCACCTTGTTTAAGAAAACAGTAGGACAAAAAAACCAGCCTTCTTCCGCAAAAGGCTGGTTTTTTTTCTGCTATTTCACAATGAGAACCTGGCAATGGGCATGATGGACGACTGTATTGCTCACACTGCCAAGGAACAGTCGCTTCATCCCGCCAAGCCCCCGGCTTCCCATGATGATCAGGTCCATATCATGATCTTCGGCATACTCACATAACATGACGCCCGCATTCTTCTGCGAATGGTCAAGGATGACATCTGCCACTGTTTCCACGTCTTCTGCGGCGATTTCACTCCGGATTCCTTCCAATACAGGCCGGAATTCCTCTGCCACTTCCATGGCAATACTCTGGGATATTGCTGAATTCGTGCTTGGTCCTGCCGGTGTAATCACACAAATGACATGGGCTTCTGTTTCCCCGTAAACGGCTGCCTGCTGTTTTGCTTCTTCTACCGCCTGCTTGCTCAAATCGGAACCATCATATGCGACAAGAATCCTTCTGCTCATCATGATACCCCCTCGGGAGATAGGTTTTCCTGCACTCCAAGTATATCATCAGCAGGCCAGCAACTACGGTTGTTCACAAAGAGTTCGGCTGATGATCATCATTCTAGGGAGCCCATCAACAACCATGACGAGCTCACCACCAAAACGCTATTTCTTTGCCTGTTTCATCAAGAAGCTGACAAACATATCATCTCTGACCAGCCAGGCTTCCCGCTCTTTTTTGAGTGCTTTTTCCGCTTCCCAGAAATCCGGATAGGTTCCATCCATTGTCTTATAGTTGCGATCAATCACCCACTGTCCGTCCTGCTGCGGGTGCACGAAATAAAGGGCGTCACTGCGGTCCTGGTATAGGGAGCCAAAGGAAGATGCCTTGCGGTTATAGCGGTTCCGCCATGCATCTTCACGAAGCGGCTCCAGCGGGAACGCCTCCTGTACAAATGTCCGGAAAGCCTCTTCCGTCATCAGGCTGCCGGCCGCCTTTGCATGTCCCCCGCCACCATACTGGGCAGCGACTTCCGACACATCCACATCCTCATGAATTGTACGGAAACCCATCCGTTTGCCGCCCATATTCAAGATGACAATGTAGTCGAGATGGGGATAGTCCTTGCCGAGCTGATTTCCCAATTCCGAATGGTAGGATTCTGCATGGACGATCCCTGCATAATGGCTGCCCACTTTTTTCTGGATGAGCTGCCGGCGCTTTCTCCGTATATAGCGCTGGATTTTATTCTCTTCCATATCGAGCAGCCTTTTCTCGAAGTCATCAAAGTCGAAGGAAGTACTTTCTGCCAGCCGCTCCAGCATGGTCTGTTCAAATTCATCGATCGACACAAGGAAAAACAGCGCATTCAGCCGCTGTGCCTTCTGGTTGTCATTTGCTTCCCATTCCCATGTATCATACTGGCGCACCAGTTCTACGAATTCCTCTATCCCCTCGGAAGGTTCCAGATGACCTTCTGCCACCAGATGTTCATACAACAGGGCAGTTGCCGATTGCAGGTTTCCGTGCTCATTCTCTACCGTGACATCTGCCCAATCATAGGCATTGAGGGACAGAGCCGTCTTGTGATGATCGATCATCTGCACTTTCCCGCCGGATTGGTAAAATGCTTCCAATGCCTGCTCATTTTCTTCATTCACCGATAAGTCGGTGATGAATAGGAACGTGTCTTTATCCCCATTCTCCAGAAAATACTTCACTTCACGATCCAGACTGGAAACGGAGTTGTACCGGACATCCACATCCTTGCCGAATGCAAGTTTTGCTACGATGCCGCAGCCCACCCCATCCAAGTCATTATGTGAAAGCAATTTATACATATTCCTCACCTCTGCATGTAGTATGGATGAAACCCGGTGAAATTATTGCTCCATTGCAGTCATCCACCCCAAGTTTCCTACCTATGTATCTTTCCAATGATAACCATTGTACAGGAAATTGAACACCCCTGCTATAAACAGTTTCCATCAAATTGTTCTAAAATTGTACGTTTATCTCCAATTTTTGCCGGGTACTACACATCTAAGACACGAATCAACCGAAGGAGGGTATTCATTGGCAGATCAAAAGAATGGTACAGATATGTCCAGACGCCGTTTCCTGAAAAATTCCGGGTATGTCGCCGGCGGTGTCGTCGGTGGAGGACTTCTTGGTTCTCTGCTGGGTGTGAATATCGGAGATGATTCCCAACAGGCGACTACTTCTCCTCAGGAGCAGCAGACCAATCATCAACGGGCACTCATGTTCTTCACCAGGCAAAAAGATTTCAACGTGCTGAGTGCAGCTTCTGAACGTATATTCCCGGAGGATGATAACGGCCCTGGGGCCATCGGATTGGGAGTCCCTTACTTCATTGACCACCAGCTAGCCGGAAGCTATGGAAATAATGAAAAAGAATACATGCAAGGGCCATTCTATCCTGGTACCGATTATCAAGGGTACCAATCCAGGCTGAAACGCAAGGAAATATTCATGGAAGGAATCCGGGCGCTTGAACGGCAGAGCAATTCAGCTCATAACGCATCATTCACAGAGCTCGAAGGAGAGCAGCAGGATAAGATCTTGCAGAAATTTGAAAATAACGAAGTGAATCTGAAAGGCGTGACCAGCAGCGACTTTTTCGAATTGCTGCGTTCTGCGACCATTGCGGGCGCCTATGCCGATCCACTCTACAACGGAAATGATGACATGGAAGGGTGGAAAATGAAAGAGTTCCCAGGCCATCAGATGAGCTATCTGAACCAGATTGACAGTGAAGAATTTGTAGAAATCGAACCACAGGCATTGCAAAGCCAATTAGATTAAACAAAAAACGTAGATAAAGGAGGATACATATGGCAACCACTTTGGATAAAGTCCAAGTAGTTACCGTTGGTGTCGGCTGGACAGGCGGCATCATAGCAGCCGAATTGGCTAAGCAAGGAACCCAGGTGGTCGGACTGGAACGCGGACAAAACCGGTCCACCGAGGATTTCCAGATGATCCACGATGAGTATCGTTACGCGATCCGTCTCGGGCTCATGCAAGATGCATCTAGGGAGACGCTGACTTTCCGTAATAACAGAGATGAGCGGGCATTGCCGATAAGACAGTGGGGATCTTTCCTCCCAGGCGAAGGTGTCGGCGGTGCAGGTGTTCACTGGAACGGCCAGACCTGGCGTTTCCTGCCCTATGACCTGCAGATCAAATCCATGACCGATGAGAGATATGGGGAAAACAAACTGGGCAGCGAATATACCCTCCAGGACTGGGGGATCACCTATGAGGAACTGGAGCCGTATTTCTACCAATATGAACAGACAGCAGGAATCAGCGGAGAGGAAAACCCAATGGGCGCCCCACGCAGCAATGATTATCCAACACCGCCGATGAAAAGCACCCCACTCCTGGACCGATTCAAAAAGGCGGCCAGCAATTTGGGGCTGCATCCATTCCAGATGCCGTCGGCGAACCTTTCCGAGAATTACGAGAATCCGGATGGCCAGCAGATCAATGCCTGCCAGTACTGCGGGTTCTGTGAGCGGTTCGGCTGCGAATATGGAGCCAAGTCGACTCCAAATGTGACGGTGATTCCTACTGCACAGGAGACAGGGAATTTCGAACTGCGCACAGATGCCGATGTCGTAGAAGTCATCAAAGAAGGCGGCAGAGCAACGGGCGTACGGTACGTCGACTTGAAATCCGGTGAAGAATTCATCCAACCTGCAGATGTTGTCGTGATGACTAGTTATGTAATGAACAATACCCGGCTACTTCTGCAATCCGGATTGGGTGAACCGTATGATCCGGAAACAGGAACAGGAGTGATCGGCAAGAATTACTGCTACCAGATCCTTCCTGGAGCGACAGGCTATTTTGAAGAAGAGAAATTCAACACGTTCATGGGTGCCGGAGCCCTGGGTGCATCTGTTGACGATTATAACGGAGATAACTTCGACCATTCCGACTTGGATTTCATCCATGGCGGTGTCATGTCTATCACCCAAACCGGTCGCCGGCCGATTGCCAATAACCCAGTACCTAATGATACTCCATCTTGGGGAGCGGAATTCAAGGCCAAATCCCTGCATTATTTCAACCGTGCTCTTTCCATTGGGGCACAAGGAGCTTCCATGCCGCATAAGGACAACTATATGGACTTGGACCCAACCTATACCGATGTACATGGTAATCCACTACTCCGCTTGAACTATGACTTTACGGAACAAGACCGTAAATTGCATGAGCACTTGTCGGACCGGGCTGCCGAAATCATGAAAGAAATGGGCGCCGATACAGTAGAGAAAAAGAGCATGCCGGAGCATTATGATATTGTCCCATACCAGACCACTCATAACACGGGCGGTGTAATCATGGGAGGAGATCCGGAAACTTCTGCGGTCAACAACTACCTGCAGATGTGGGATCATGATAATGTATTTGTCGTAGGAGCTTCCGCCTTTGCCCATAACGGCGGCTACAATCCGACCGGAACCGTCGGCGCGCTAGCCTACCGAGCAGCAGAAGGCATCCAGCAATTCCTTGAGACGGATGGCCAATTGGTAAAAGCACCAGAAAAAACCAAATTGGTATGATACCAGGATTCTAGAACAGGATTCAGAAAAAAAGCAGGTCGACCTCTTAGGGGCGACCTGCTTTCTTCCTATAGAAAGGCATCCAGGTAATAATCTTCTTCTTGGGCGTACAAGACATTGCTGTCTTCCAGCTGTTTGCTGGCGATTTCATGTGCTTCCTGCTTGCTTTCCGCCTGGACGACCGTCCTTCTGATCAGACCTTCATCTGTCTGATACGTGATACAATACCCACTCATTGCCGTATAAACTCTCCTTTGATTTTTGTCACCATTTGTTCTTCTCCTATACTTTATAACATATTCTTATTTATTTCTATACTTATTAGAAATTATACATTTCTGTTCGTGCGGATGCCCGCCAAATCAAGAAAAATCGTCCCTATGAATTTTTGAGCTACATTTATTACAAATTGCAGTGTACCTCTATGTGCAACAAAATAGATTTTTTGTCGAACTTCCAGGAGGACAAGCTGAAGATAATGGATGTATCATATCCGTACCTCAGGCTTGATTTTTCTCGTTCATGGCCTCTATTACGAGAAATATATTCTTCAGGAAGGACTCCACTTGAGTGATATGGAAATGGTTTTTCACCATGGTGTATGTGTCCCTGTTCAAGTGACAGCCATCACACAACTTTTTCCATACCGGTGTCAACCAATCCTGCAGATATCCCAAGTGTCCTTCCACTTTCACATGCTCCAAAAAAAGAATCGGTGCTCCTGGTTTGCACACCCTGCCGATTTCTTGAAGCGCTTTATCCGGCTTCGGTATGGTGCAGAATACCAGGGTAGCTGCAACAACATCAAACGTGTTGTCTTCGAATGGCAAATGCTCAGCATCTGCTTTCAGCAATTGAATAGGAACGTTCGCTTCCTCCACTCTTGCCAATGATTTCTCTCTCATAGTATCGTCAGGTTCCACGGCAATCACTGTATCAGCTCTGTCATAATAAGGAAAATTCAATCCTGTCCCTGAACCGACCTCCAGGATGGTCCCTGTACGGCCGGATAACAGCTTACTGCGGAGCTTTCCTAAATATTTCTGTTCTAGTGGTTTCATCAGCGGATCATATAATTTGGGGAAGTAGGTACCCATCTTCAACCCTCCATCCAGCTTTTCTTTTCCTCATAAAAAGCCGGACCCCTGGAGGGACCGGCTTCCTATTATGCTACATCATAGCCTTGATCTTCTACTGCTTCACGCATGTCTTCCTTGGTAACTTTGCCTTCTTCATGCGTAACCGTCACTTTGCCACTGGCAAGATCGACTTCTGCGCTTTGGACGCCATCCAATTCTTTCAACGCTCCTTCTACAGACATCTTGCAGTGGCCACATGTCATTCCTTTTACATCCAATGTTGTTTCCATGTCTATTTCCCCTTTTCTTTTCTATTATATTTTAACCCGCTTCAATCGAAGGGAGTTAGTAACTACACTGACAGAACTGAGCGCCATGGCACCACCGGCAACCCATGGAGCCAGCAACCCCAACGCAGCAATCGGAATGCCTGCACTGTTATAGGCGAAGGCCCAGAACAGATTTTGGCGGATATTCTTGATCGTCGAATGGCTGAGCCTGATAGCCTTTGGAATCAGTAGCAGCTCACCGCCCAATATGGTGACGTCGGCTGCTTCAATGGCAACCTCTGTACCGGTGCCGATGGCAATACCGATATCTGCTACAGCGAGCGCTGGAGCGTCATTCACGCCATCCCCGACCATGGCTACCTTCTTGCCCTCGAGCTGGATTTCTTTGACTTTGTCCGCTTTTTCATTCGGCAGGACTTGCGCGATCACCTGGTCTATTCCGACCTGGCCGGCGATGGCATTGGCTGTCCGTTCATTGTCCCCGGTCAGCATCACCACCCGCAGTCCCTGCTCCTGCAATTGCCGGACAGCTTCAGGAGCCGTATCTTTGATAGTATCCGCTACAGCGACAATTCCTTGAAAAACATCGTCCACAGCTATCAGCATCGCCGTTTTTCCATCTATTTCATACATGGTAAGCTCACTTTCTGCATCATCGGTCGGAATGCCATGTTCGGCCAGCAGCTTTCTATTCCCGACAAGCACACGCTTACCGGAAATCACTGCTTCGATACCGTGGCCGGGTACTGCTTGAAATGCCTCGGCTTCTGCCAATTTCAAATCCTGCTCTGCTGCATAGGCCACAATCGCTTCTGCCAATGGATGCTCGGAGCCTTTTTCGGCACTTGCCAGCAGCCTCAATGTTTCTTCATCTGCCGTAAAATCCGTCACTTCCGGCTTCCCACGTGTTATGGTACCTGTTTTATCCAGCACAATGACATCCAGCTGATGGGTGCGTTCCAAATGTTCTCCGCCTTTGAACAAGATGCCCGACTCAGCGCCTTTGCCGGTCCCGACCATGATGGAAGTCGGCGTAGCCAACCCGAGGGCACATGGGCAGGCAATCACTAGGACTGCAATGGCGGCTACCAGGGCAGGCTCCACATTGCCAGGCGACACCAAGGTGATCCAAATGAGAAACGTGACGAAAGCTATGCCGACAACAATGGGTACAAAATAGCCGGAGATGATATCGGCCAGCCGCTGGATTGGTGCTTTGGAACCTTGCGCATCCTCTACTGCTTTGACAATGGAGGCAAGTGCCGTATCCTTGCCGACCTTGGTCGCTTCCATTTCAATGCTGCCATTCTTATTGAGTGTCGAACCGATGACGGCCGCCTGTTCGTCCTTCTCGATCGGGATGGACTCACCGGTCAACATGGACTCATCCACCGATGTCCTGCCCTTTACTACGATACCATCCACGGGTATCTTCTCGCCTGGCTTGATGAGAAGCCGGTCACCGACCGCAACCTCTTCCACCGGGACCATCACTTCTTCCCCGTCCCTGATGACACGCGCCTGTTTAGCCTGGAGATTGAGGAGTTTGGAAATGGCCATCGTCGTCCTTCCTTTTGCCGTCATTTCCAAATACTTGCCGAAAAGGATCAGGGTAATGATGATGGCACTTGTTTCAAAATATAAATGCGGCATATAGCCGGGATTCCCGATGGTTCGGAATGCTTCATAAAGGCTGTAAAAATACGCTGCACTGGTACCGAGCGCCACCAGCACATCCATATTGGCACCACCGCTTCGGAGATTTTTGTATGCTCCTATATAAAACTGCCAGCCGATGCCAAATTGGATCGGTGTAGCAAGAACCAACTGAAACCAAGGATTCATCAGAATGCCCGGTAATGCTATGCCGAACAGATGGTCAAGCATGGTAATCAGCAATGGAAGCGTCAAGATGGCCGAGGCGATCAATTTCTGTTTCATCCGCTGCAGCTGTTTCTCTTTTTGTGATTGTTTTTCTGCTTTATCCGCTTTCGGCTTGGCATCATAGCCGAGCTTTTGAATCCTTCCGATAATGTCTGCTTCCTCCACCATCCCCGGATTATATTCAATCGAGGCACTTTCCGAAGCAAGGTTCACACTTGCTTGGCTGATGCCTTCCTGCTTATTCAGCACCTTTTCAATCCGGCTAGAACAAGCGGCACAAGTCATGCCTGTCACATCGAATTCCACTTTCTCTGTCTGGACACCGTATCCAAGCTTCTCTATCCGGTTCGTGATGTCCTCTACAGATACTTCTTCTGGCTGGTAGTCGATGCTCGCCTTCTCTGTCGTCAAGTTGACCTGGGCATCGACACCCTCCATCTTGTTCAGCACTTTTTCAACCCTGGTGGAACAGGCAGCACATGTCATGCCCGTCACACCGATATCCATATGTTTTGCTTCGCTCATTTCTTTCCCTCCTTTACTTGGAGAACTGTTTCATAACCTGGAGAAGCTCATCAATCGCTGCTTCGCCTTCCCCGGATTGCACTGCATGGCTGACACAGTGTTTTGCATGGCGTTCTGCAACGGTGAATCCAACCTTTTTCAACGCAGCATTTATCGCACTGATCTGGACCAGGATGTCGACACAATAACGATCATCTTCGACCATTTTCTGGATCCCCCGTACCTGTCCTTCAATCCGCTTCAGCCGGTTAACTACCTGCTGCTTTTCAGCGTCCGTACGGGGGGTAATCGGGTGTTCATGCAGAAATTCATCCATGTGCTTCACTTCCCTTTGTGGTTTTCTAACTATAGGATACCCCCCTATCGTATGAAAGTCAATAAATTAGCAGTGACACTTATGTTAAGAAACTGTGCAGTTTTTGTGGAATTCATGCAAGTGAGTTTAAGGGGGCATGGAACGTGAAACATATAACAGTAAGAAATCATGAAGGAGGAATAAAATATGGCACATCAACAATATCAGGAACTGCTGGAGACATTACATGAGTGTATGGAAGAATGTAATCACTGCTTCGATGCATGTCTGAAAGAAGACGATGTCAAAATGATGGCAGAATGCATCCGTTTGGACAGGGAATGCGCTGACATTTGCAGCTATCTGGAACAAGCCATTTCCCGTAATTCCCCATATGTTTCCGAACTGGCTTCCGTCTGCGCCAAAATCTGTGAAGACTGTGGAAATGAATGTAAAAAACATGACCATGACCATTGCCAGAAATGTGCAGATGCCTGCTTCAAATGTGCAGAAGCTTGCAAGAAAGTAGCATAATACTTCGTTTACTATAGTCAAATAGGAACGTCACCGGTAAATCACCGGTGCCGTTTTAGTTTTATATTGGCTAAGAAGAAAGCTTGCCATTCTGGGAAAGCCATTTATAGCCGACCCCCCATACCGTTTTAACATGCTCGTCCACCGGAAAGCCGGATTCACGGATTTTTTCCCGCATGTTCCTGACATGGGAATCTACTGTCCTGCCTTCCGTCTCCGCATTGATCCCCCAAACAGCATCAAGCAGCTGTTCTCTGCTGAAGACCTTATCAGGATTTTTCATCAATAGTCCCAGCATCTCAAACTCCTTAGGCGTCAACTTTATAGGCTCTTTATGATAGGTTAGCTGGTGACGGTCCTTTTCCCAGACTAGCCCATTCCATTCGATCCTCGATTGTGATGCTCTCCTCCGCAACAGTGCCTCCATCCTGGCAAGCAGTTCCTCTTCATCAAATGGCTTTGTGATATAATCATCAGCCCCGATACGTAATCCTTTAACAATATCCTCCTGCTGTTCTCTGGCCGTGAGCATAATGACAGGGACATCAGAGAACAGCCGAATCTTCCGGCAAAGTTCCCACCCGTCTATTTCCGGCATCATGATATCAAGCAAAACAATATCAAATGTCTCTTGGTCCAAGTATTGCAAGGCATCCTCGGCCCCATATGCTTTTACACATATATAATCGTACGGTTGAAGATAAAGATCCAGAAGGTCCACCATCCGCTGCTCATCATCCACTAACAGGACTTTATGCAAGGTCGTTCCCCCTCTCGATATATATGGTCACTTTTGTTTCTTTCCCAGGCTGGCTCGTCATTTCTATGGAACCTCCATGGGCTTCGACAATTTCTTTGGCGATGGAGAGTCCTAATCCGGCCCCTCCTGCGGCACGGGAACGGGATTTCTCCACCCGGTATAAACGGTTGAATACATAGGGAAGCTCTTCTTTAGGGATCCCCTCCCCCGTATTGGTGATGGAGAGACGTACATCCCTCTCCACAGGGCTGGCTGTCAGATAAACGACACTATATGGATCCGCGTGTTTTCCCGCATTATCAAGGATATTCAACAATACCTGCTGGAAACGCTCGGGATCCGCTCTCATTGTAATTTCTTCCGGGCAGGATACAGATAAGCTGATATCCTTTTCTGCAAACACTGGCTCTACTAGTCCCACAATAGACTGGAGGAAGGTGTCCAGCCGTACAACTTGCTTGTTGATCACAAACTTATGCTGGTCCATTTTCGCCAGATCGAAAAGATTTTTAACCAGTGTGGCCAATTGTTCCGTCTCCTCGCGGATGATGTGGATATAAGACTCTCTGTCCTTCTCGGAGAGGTCCTTCCTCGTCAGAATATCTGCATAGCCTTTAATATAAGTCATCGGGGTCCTCAGTTCATGCGAAATACTGGAGAAAAATTCCCTCCGTTCCCTCTTCATCCTTTCCAAGTCATCGGAAAGGGTGCTGATTGAATTGGCTAATTCCCCTAACTCATCCCCTCGTCCCGTCTGGAGTTTCACTTTGTTCCTCCCTTTACTGAGCTGCTCGGTCGCTTCTTTCATCTGGATCAACGGGTATGTGATAAATCTGGATAAGATGAAAATGGTAGCGATGGTAATTCCTACAGTAAGGAAACCGATCACGATGAATTGATCACTCAGTTGATCCAGCACCCTTTTTACATGTTTGGTATCCGCAAACATGAAGACATGGCCTTTATGCTGTCCGTTCAAAGTAATGGGACTGTCGGTGGCTATATAGTTCCGTTCTTTCCAGCGTTCCTCTACCACTTCCCCCTCCCGGTCCGCATGATGATCCTCGGTATGTTCCATGACAGCCGTCATTTCCGGTACAAGGGGGTCAGAATGTGTTACAACGTTACCATCCTCATCGGTAATGATCACAATAAAATCGGAAGCAGCCTCCATCATTCCTACATGTTCCATCGTCTGCTCATCGAAATTGTCTTCCAGCACGTCCCGATGGGTATTCCCTCGTGCCAAAAGATTCTCCATCACTTCTTCCACCCGTGTGTTGGCCAGATTGATATACAATATAAAAAATAAAAGGATTTCCAAAATGGTAAGGAAAACCAAAAACAATAATCCTATTTTAAATGAAATTCTATTCAACATCTTCATAGCCTCTAGTCTTATATTTCCTTTTTGTAGCGGAGAGTCTCAGCAGGTTCCTCTGTCATACAGCGGGATTTTTCCCTTCTACGGATTGACCTCACGCCATTCTCCTCTCAATATAACGGACAGCCAAAAAGATTGCATCTCTAGCGAATCACGTAAAAAATTTGTAACAGCATCTGCATAGAAATTGCATAATTCTCGGGTAGAGTAATCATTGTACGCATAAAAAATACGTGCACAAAGGAGGAGCTTACAATGGATTGGAAGAAAATATGGGTGGGAATGACCGTGCTCGTACTTAGCTTTATGCTGGCTGCCTGTGGAGGAGGCAGCCAGGAGGAAACCGGCACAACGGAGACTAACGAAGGTACAGAGACGGAATCCACGGAAACGGAAAATGATGAAGGAGATGAAAGTTCGGAGGATAATACGGAATCCGCTGGAGAAGGCATGGAAGGACATAACCACTCAAGCTCCGGTGAAGTGCCGGACGAGCTGAAGGAAGCCGAAGATCCGACATATGAAACAGGAAGCACGGCCATTATCGAAGCAAGCCATATGAATGGGATGGAAGGTGCAGAAGCAACCATCTCCGGTGCTTATGATACCACTGCTTACGTAGTTTCCTATACACCTGTTGACGGTGGCGAACCGGTAGAGAACCATAAGTGGGTCATCCATGAAGAACTGGAAAATCCCGGCGATGAGCCAGTGGAAGCCGGGGAAGAGGTAACCTTGGATGCTGATCATATGCAGGGCATGGATGGAGCTGTTGCAGAGATAGACGAAGCAGTGGATACCACAGTTTATATGGTAGACTTCACTACTACCGGCGGAGAAGAAGTGACCAATCACAAATGGGTGACAGAGAGTGAATTAACCGCGGAATAATAGGTGAATGATCAACCCCTTCCAGGACGGAAGGGGTTTTTGAATGATATGGCTTAATTGGCAGGTTGGTGGAGCGGGGATGCCGGCGCCCGAGTTGGAGGTGCTGAGGCCCGAGCAGGAATTGCTGGGGCACGAGTGTGTGTGGGTGCGGCACGAGCGGAGGGGGCTGGCGCCCGAGTAGGAGTGACTGGCAAGCATGAGAGTTTCTATTAAAGAGAGTCAAATACAGATACCCTCCTGCACCTACTGGAGATTAATGCCTCGCAGGAATTGCCTCCCTCACCTCTTGGGAGGCAATTCCATATTCCTTCTAACGTTTACTATACTTCAGCAGGCAGTGCCTCCATCCTCTTTTTCCCTTTTGAACGGTTGAAACGGATCAGCCTCATCGCATTGAGGATGACGATCAGGACGCTTGCCTCGTGGATGAACATACCGGATGCCAGATGGATATCTCCCATCAGGACACCGATCAGCAGGACAAATACAATCCCGACCGCGAACAAGGTGTTCTGCTTCATGTTGCGGACCGTTGCTTTCGCTAGAGAATAAGCATGGGAGAACTGGTTCAGTTTGTCGGCCATCAGTACTACATCGGCCGTTTCCATGGAAATATCCGTTCCTCCCTCTCCCATCGCCAGACCGATATCAGCGACAGCGATTGCCGGTGCATCATTGATTCCATCACCCGCCATGGCCACCACATGGCCGGTTCGTTTGAGGTGCTGGACATATTCCACCTTCTGTTCCGGCAGCAGTTCTGCATGGAATGCATCCAGGCCGAGGCGGTCGGCTACAACCTCTGCCGTATGGCGGTTGTCTCCTGTCAACATGACCATCTGCTTGACACCATTCCTCCTCATGACAGTTAGTGCTTCTACCGCATCCTCACGAATTTGATCGGCAATGGAAATGATCCCGGCGATTTCCCCGTCAACCGCCGCGAATACAGCTGTATTTCCTTCTTTCTCTTTTGTGAGGGCATGGTTGTTGATTTCGTCCGGGATGAGGATTCCCTGTTTTTCCATCAATTTTCTATTGCCGATAGCCAGTTGTCGATCATCCACTATAGCCAAAAGTCCGTTTCCCTTCAAGACTTCTCCTTGCACGTCACCCTCAGCCAACTTGAGTTTCCTCGAAGCTGCTTCTCTGACAACCGTCTGTCCCAAATGATGCTCGGAGATAGTTTCCGCTTTAGCAGCAAGCCGTAGAAGTTCGGTCGAATCATGTCCGTTAAACACTTGGATGTCCGTCACTTCGGGTTTCCCCTTGGTGAGTGTTCCGGTCTTGTCAAAGACGATGGTATCTACCTTGGATAATTGATCCATGACTTCCCCACCCTTCAGTAGCACACCATGTTTCGCTCCATTGCCGATCCCCGCTACAGTGGAAACCGGTGCACCAATCACCAGGGCTCCCGGGCAGGCCACAACCAGAAACGTGATGGCGAGATGGAGATCTTTTGTCAGGGCGTAAACGAGGATGGACAACAAGACAACGGCCGGTGTATAGACATTGGCAAAGCGATTCAGAAACTTCTCTGTTTTCGATTTGGTCTCCTGAGCTTCCTCGACGAGTTCAATGATTTTGGCAAAGGTCGTGTCATCTCCGACTCTTTCAGCAATCACTTCTATATAGCCATGGTCGACGATCGTTCCACTGAAGACTTGATCCTTCTGCGTTTTCGCCGCTGGCACCGACTCACCCGTTATCGCTGCTTCATTCAACGATGCCTGGCCGGTGAGAACCCTGCCATCCACCGGCACTTTTCCGCCAGAGCGAATGACAATCGTCTCTCCTTCTTGAACATCCTCCACCGGAACGTTCACCTGATTTCCATCACGAATGACTACCGCTTCCTGTGGTGCCATATCAACCAGATCCTTCAACGATGAACGGGTCTTTTCCAATGTTCTCGCTTCCAAATAAGCCCCGAACAAGAAAAGGAACGTTACAGCTGCCGATTCTACATATTCTCCGATTAGGAGGGCACCCACCACCGCGATGGTTACCAGCAGTTCAATACTGAATGCCTTCATACGGAGCGCCTGGTATGCCTTGATGGCAATCGGCACGCCGGCAATGGCCGTTGCAGCCACCAACGTCCCCTGTCTCACTCCATCAAAACCGCCGATATAAGCAGCGAGCGCCGCCAGCAGCAGCAATCCCGAAACAGCAGTGATTTTATTGATTTGCTGATGGATCCAACCAATCATTATCATCTTCTCCTTTGTTGAGACAGCATTGCCGGTAAAAATCTATCTCTCTAAGATTTCCGGCTGCCATCTGTATTTCCTCATGGTTCCATCATACGACCAATGTCCGAAGAAATAATTGACCTGCATCAACTTCGACCCGATTTCTTATGGGTTCCTGGCAGTCCTCCGCTGGAAAGACTGCAGGCAGCCCTGTTGGACTGCCTGCATGATTATCTATGAGACTTTGGAAGACTGCACAGGATAGCCCAAATTGGAGATGGTCTCCTCCAGGTCTTTGGCTTTGACCTTGGATTCGTCATATTGTGCCTTCACCTTGCTTGAGTGAAATAGAACCTTTGCTTCAGAGACCCCTTCCATCCTACCTAATTTCCCTTCAATTTTTTTGATGCAGGATGGGCAAGTGAGTGGTTCCAATTGGAATTTTGCTGTTTTCATTGGGTATCTCTCCTTTGTTTTATTCTATCTTCAGTATAAGACGTCAGGCTTGTGGCTTCCTTGACGCAGGTCAAAATTTGAAGAAATTTGTGTTGGGGGTGTTTGGGGTTGGGGGCGGTGGCGCCTGAGTTGAGGTGGGTGTGGCACGTGTAAGGCTGGGTGGGGCACGAGTGGGAGGCGGTGTGGCACGGGTGAGGCTGGGTGGCGCCCGAGTTGAGGTGGGTGCGGCACGAGTGAGGCTGGGTGGCGCCTGAGTTGTGGCAAGTGCGGCATGTGTGAGCGGCGGCATGGCCCGAGTTGGGACGAAACGGACAACTCCATTAAACGAAACTGTCCGCTCAGTCATTTTCTTTTAAATAGTGTCAGCGGGCTTGTAAGATTTCTTCTTCCACTGGGCTCCTTATTGCTGTCTTCTGACTCTGGGACTCTTTTATAAAGAAGGTCAACCCAAAGCATAGAAAGGCAGCGGCCCCGATTGTGAGGAAGAAGAAAACGGGGTTAACCATATGGAGAACTGCCAGGAAACAGACCGATCCTATATTTCCATAGGCACCAACCATCCCCGACACCTGTCCCGTATTATTCTTTTTCACCAAAGGAACCAGTGAAAATACCGAGCCAGATGCTGCCTGCCCGACCATGGAACAGCACATCGTCAAGATGACTGCTATAACAACCGGCCAGTGGGAGGAAAGAAATGACATGCTGACATATAAAATCCCCAGAAGTAACAATAGTGTCATTAACACTCGCTTCCGTCCAAACTTATCACTGAGCCAGCCGCCTGCAGGGCGGGCAGCAAGATTTGTGAATGCAAAACTGCTGGCAATCATCCCGGCTCCTACAGCACCAAGCATAAACGTGTCTTGATAAAACATGGGCAACATGGATATAACAGCCAATTCTGCACCAAATGTGGCAAAATAGGAAATGCTTAAGATACTCACCTGACTCATGGAATATCTTTCTTCTCTTGGAATCTCCTTTTTCAAATGGGCCCAGTTGGCTGTCCATATCCTCACCGCTCGGGTCAGGTACAAGCCCCCCAGCAGGATATACAGTGCTATCACCCATTCTGCAGGAAGCATGGAAGTTCGCTGCAGTGACCAGACAAGTACCGCAAGTCCGCCATAAAGCGGGAATGAAGTCACCATCAGGAGGAAAAGGTCAGGTACACTGGTAACCTTCATGACACCGGAGGAAGAAGATTGCTTAAAATCCTTCCCGGCCGGAGAATCCTCCGCTGTAAAGTAATAAATAACTCCATAAACCAGGGCAATGACCCCTGTTAAAGCAATAGCAAATCTCCAGCCATTGTCTCCGCCGAAGATGAGAGCCACCCCAGGCAGGGAAAAGGCGGCCGCTGCCGATCCGAAATTTCCCCACCCGGCATAGATACCTTGTACAAACCCAGCCTGGCGCTGCGGGAACCATTCCGACAGCATGCGGATACCAACCACAAAACTCCCGCCAATTCCACCAAGCAGCAACCGGGAAACCAGCAGCTGACTGTATGAATTCCCGAAAGCGAACAGGAGACAGGGAATACTCATTACCATCAAGAGAATGGAAAAAACTTTCCTCGGTCCGAACCGGTCCACCCACTGTCCCATTATAACCCTCGCCGGGATGGCCAGAGCCAGGTTCACCAGCATCAACACCCCTATTTCATCCCTCGACAGTCCCATCTGTTCCATGATGAGGGATTGGAAAGGTGCCATATTGAACCAGACTAGGACACTTACAAAAAATGCCAGTGTAGTCAGGAAGAGAATCTGTCTGTTACCTTGATATGTGTTCGGCATAGTATCCTCCTTCTCAGCATAAATTTCAAGTATGTGACATAACCTATCAGTCCTGAGCAGGACTGATATTGACTGCTGTGAGTTTCAGACCAGGCATTCTGCAGGCAGGATCCAGGTCATTTGCGACAAGCTGGTTCACATTCTGCGTCTGTGTCCAATGAAAAGGGACGAACACCGTATCCTTCCTGATCTTATCTGAGCACCTGCTTCTCACCACGACACTGCCTCTTTTTGACTGGACCCTTACCAATGCCCGATCCTTCAATTGATACTTTTTTGCGGTATCCGGGTGGATTTCCACGAAAGATTCGAAATCCCTTGCTGCCAGGGAGGCGCTCCTTCTCGTCTGTTCCCCTGTCAAGTACTGGGACATCACTCTTCCCGTCGTTAAGAAGAGAGGAAATTCATCCGTAGGTGTTTCTTTCGGTACCTCGGGTACATGGGAGATAACTGCCATCTCTGCTTTCCCATCCAGGTGCGCAAAGGAAGATTCAAACAGTCGTTGCGTACCCTTGTGGCTCTCATCCGGGCAGGGCCAGAGCACCCCCGAGTTCTCCCGCAGTTTTTGGTAGGTTATTCCATAATAATCTGCTTTTCCTCCCCTGCTTGCGATCCTCAGCTCTTCAAAGATTTCCTCTGCAGAGCGGTAAGGGAAGTACTTGCCTTTCCCGAGGACCTCTGCCATATCACAAATGATCTGCCAGTCATTCCTCACTTCTCCCGGCAGCGGCCGTTTCGCTTCCCTAAGTGTCACTCTCCCTTCTACATTGGTCATGGTACCTTGATCTTCCAAATAAGAGGACGCCGGCAGAATCATGTCAGCCAATTTGGCCGTTTCCGACACGAACATATCGGCCACAACCAAAAACTTCAATTTCTTTAACGCTTTTTCTACAAAATTTGCATTTGGTTGAGAGATCAGCGGATTGGAACACATCAGGAACATGCCGGTGATCGTCCCTTCATCGATCCGCTCAACCATCTCATAAGCGGAAACCCCCTTGCCCGGCAGGTCTTCCTCGCTGACTCCCCAAATGCCGGCAATATACTCGCGATCGGCCTTATTTTCTATAGAACGATATCCGGGAAGCTGGTCCGCTTTCTGTCCATGCTCTCTGGCTCCCTGGCCGTTGCCCTGCCCGGTAATCGCCCCATAACCGGAGTAAGGTCTGCCTATATTCCCGGTTGCAAGCAGGATATTGATATAACCGCGGACTGCAGCTGTCCCGTCTGTCTGCTGTTCAATCCCTCTGGCTGTGAAAATCATACCGGTTGCTTCCTGCCCGAATATAACCGCTGCCTGGTATAATTGTTCTTTGGAAACTCCTGTGATTTGTGCACATTCTTCCAGATCAAAAGAGGCAAGACTTTCTTTTACTTCCTCAAAACCATGGACCCGCTCCTTGATGAATGTTTCATCTGTTAATCGTTCCTCGATAATTATCTTGAGCAGCCCGTTGACCAGCGCAACATCGGAACCCGGCTTATTTTTCAAATGGAGATCCGCCATTTCTGTGGTAGCCGTTTCCCTCGGATCCACCGCAATAATATAAGCCCCATTATCCTTCGCCTCTTCAAAATAGGGCAAAATTGTCGGCTGGCATTCTGCTATATTTGTCCCTGCCAGTATGATGGTGCGTGTATATGGAATTTCATCCAAGCTGTTGGTAAACCCACGATCCATCCCAAAGGACTGGTTGGCTCCAGTAGCTGCAGAAGCCATACACAGACGGCCATTGTAGTCAATATGCCTGGTCCTTAGTGCTACGCGGGCAAATTTCCCTAATAGATATGCCTCCTCATTGGTGACCGAGGCGCTTCCATAAACAGATAAGGCATCCAGGCCGTCTTCCTGTTGAATGGAGGTGAACTCCTGCCTGATACGTTCCAGTGCCTCCCGCCATGAAACCGGCACAAATTCTCCATCCACTTTCATCAAGGGATGTTTGACCCGTTCACTACTGAGTGCGTGCTGATGGGCATTATTTCCTTTAATGCAGAGCCGCCCTCCTGTTGTCGGATTATCCTTCCCTATGGTTTTGTACGTTTTCCTGGAAACAACCGTCTGTTCAATCAACTGCATTTTGCACTGCATGCTACAGAAAGGACATTGAGAATCATAGACTTCCTCCTTCTGTACCTCCTGCTGCTTTGAGCGAAAATATTTCAACATTAACTCCGTCAAGCTGCTTCACCTTTCTCTCCTATGATTGATCAGCTTCTTTCATCAAGTACTGACCGTGGTCAGGGAGCTCTTTCTTTGTGTAACCGCTGCATCCATTCCTTTTAATAGAAGATCCCGGGATTCCTTATCGAATAGTGCCTCACGGATAGGCACAAGCCCTACCCGACCGATCCACTCCCATGTCCTTTCTTTATAGTTGGCGGACTCCCGGTAATATTGAACAAATGCCAGGATCATCTGAATAACTTCTTCATCCGTTTCCACCACACATAGTAATTCCCCGGGTCGGGCGTTCCTGCCGCTGCTGCCTCCAGTATAAATCTCCCAACCTCTATCGATTTTTATTGCCCCTGCATCCTTGGTGGTCGATCCGGCTCCATTATGGACACAGGCGGAAATGCCGATCTTCACTTGGTAAGGTGTTTTAAGAAACTCCATTTTCTGTTCCAACACACCAGCCACATAAACGGAAGGCTCTTTATCACACCTGCATATATGCTCCCCAATACTGGTTTTAATTGTTTCGACACAATGACCTGCACGCGAAATAAGCGGCATATTCAGTTCCTGGCACACATTCGATAGATTCCTCTCTCCTATCCCCGACAGATGGATTCGCTGATCCCCTGCAACGGCAAGCCGGATCAGCGGATATCTCTCCACCACTTTATAGATCCGTTTCAGCTGTTCTGCTTCGAGCACACCACCGTACAGTTGTGGCACGACCTCATATGTACCATCACTTAGCCGGGCCGCATTCATGCACTCGTTCAGATAGATGGTCTCCTCCGGGGTTTCATATTCCGGATAGATCATATCCAGATAGTAGTCGAGTGCAGGTTGGCAGACGCCACAGCCTTCCTCTTTTCTCCAGCCAAGCTCCTCCCTGACTTCCTGTGCAATCTTTAAATTTCTGCGCTGGATCTGCTCGACAACTTCTTCTTCTGTCAATGTGGTACAGCTGCATAACGCTTCCGAACCAATCCCTTCAGCAAAATAGTCACTATGGATATAATCGAGCAGCTCTGATACTACAGGCCTGCACCCCCCACAAGAACTGGATGCCTTTGTGCAGGTTTTCACATCTTCTACAGTAGAGAGATCGTTCTCCTGTACAGAGCGGATAATAGCTGCCTTGGAAACACTATTACAGGTACAGACATGTTCCCCAGGTGGAAGAACGGCGACATAGGAGTCGGCTGGGTCAGTTGGTTCCAGTAGATGAGCCTTATCCTGATCGGGCACTACCTTCCGTTTAGTGATAGCTTCCAACAGCCTGGGACCTTGGCCCACATCCCCGAACAGGACAAACCCTGCCACTCTATTTCCTTGAAAAATAACTTTTTTATATACTGATTCGATCCCATTTTGATAGTGGATTTCCTTCGTAGAAGCATCTGTAGTTAACTGTCCAGCGGAGAACACTTCAACTCCGGAAATCTTCAATTGGGTGGAGAGTGTTGAACCATGATATCCATTGGTGGGCTTTCCACATAGATGCTTGGCAAGCACCTCTCCCTGTTGATAGAGCGGGTTCACCAGGCCATATACCATTCCTCTGTGCTCTACACATTCTCCAATGGCATAGATCTCCCGGCTGTCGGTCTGCATGTAATCATCCACGATAATGCCGCGGTTGACAGCGATGCCGCTGTTTTTGGCCAATTGATTATTCGGCCGGACACCTGTAGCCATTACAATCAAGCCGGCTTCAATATAGGTGCCGTCTTTAAAGCGGATTCCTTCCGCCTTCTCCTCCCCCATAATTTCCTCAGAAACCTTATTCATCAAAAAGTTCATCCCCTGGCTTTCCAGTTCCCCCTGCAGCATTCGAGAAGCCTCGGCATCGAGCTGTTTCTCCATCAAGTATTCATTTATGTGTACAACATCCACATGCATGCCGAGATTTAACAATCCTTTTGCTGCCTCCAAGCCGAGCAGGCCACCGCCGATGACCACCGCTTTTTTGCTATCTCTAGAGGCTTCCATCATCCTTTGGCAGTCTTCGATGGTTCGAAACGCCATGACCCCTTGCTTGTCTGCTCCTGGTATCGGCAGCATAAATGGCGAAGAACCTGTAGCAATGATCAGTTTGTCATACACTGCCTCCCTATGTTTATCTGTTTTTACTATCTTCTTTTCCTTATCAATTGCCAGGACAGTTTCTCCAGTGTAAAGCTGAATATTATTCCTTTGATACCAGTTATCCTGATGGATAAAAATGTCATGAACCGATGTTTCCCCCTGAAGGACAGAAGAGAGCATGAGTCTGCTGTAGCCTGCATGCGGCTCCCTGCCAAAAACGGTGATTTCATAACGTTCTGGGTCCTCCTCCAATATATTCTGCAGACAACGCACGCCTGCCATTCCATTCCCGATCATGATCAGTTTTTGCTCTCCCATTCCTAAATGACCTCCATCTGGCTATCAACATACGTTGAACAGTACGCTGAATGATGACAAAAGATATTAATATGAAGATATATACCGATGAATACTGCTGTTTTGCAACCATTTCTCCAATAGCATCAAGAAGTTAATATACTTGATGGAACATCTGTTGCCCGGCCATGACCATTCATCTGTTTCAGCAGTTCGATCCTTTCTTTGAATTGAATGACTTCGCCGATCACAATCATCGCCGGGTTCTCTATCTGTTCCCTTTCCGCTACATCGACGATGGAATCCAGGGTTCCTATGACCGTTTTTTGCAGGTTGGTTGTTCCCTGCTGAATAATCGCTGCCGGAGTGTCTTTCGGTTTCCCATGCTTTAACAGCTCATGCCGTATATAAGGGAGGTTTCCCACCCCCATATAGATGGCCAGTGTATCAACTGCGGTCACGAGACTTTCCCACTTTACATCAGCAGGTTTTCCAGTGTTGCAGTGTCCGGTGACAATGGCAAATGAATTTCCGAGCTCCCGATGGGTAATAGGAATGCCTGCATAGGCCGGCGCTGCAACCCCGGCGGTGATACCCGGAACCACCTCATAATCCATGCCTGCTGCTGCCAATGCTTCTGCCTCCTCTCCTCCCCGTCCGAAGACGAATGGATCTCCACCTTTCAGCCTGACAACTGTTTTTCCCTGCTTGGCATACCTCACCAACAATTCATTAATTTTTTCTTGTTTCATCATATGGAGGGTTGGAAATTTTCCACAGTAAATGCAGTCAGCACCTTGCTTGGATTCCTCCAGTAGCTCAGGATTCACCAGCCGGTCGTATAAAATTACATCCGCTTCTCTCACACACTTCCATGCCTTTATTGTGATTAATTCCGGGTCACCTGGTCCGGCCCCGACTAAATAGACTTTACCCATCCTGCTCCTCCTTCGATTCTGCCGGTTACTACGTGATCACCTTTCTCGTGACGCAAATGGTTGGTCACCCCAAAACGATATAAACGAGTTCATCTTTAACCTCTACCTGATAGGTTTGGACACAGCCTTCGTCCGGTGCCTGAACCTTGCCGTCCATGATGCTTATTTTCCAATCATGCATAGGGCAGAAAACATGGTCCCCACTGACCATCCCCTCTGCCAGTACTCCACCTTTATGGGGGCAGCGGTTCTCGATTGCACGGACTTCCCCATCAGCCAGTTTGAATACGGCTATCTCCTGACCGTCTAAAATTATTGTTTTTCCCAATCTCTCTGGCAGTTCCGAGTACTTTCCAACTAACAACTTTCCAATGGTCTTTTCCATGCAGATTCCTCCCCAAATATTTTTCGTACCTTTTAGCAATGCTCCTCAATTAACTGGAAGTTCCCTTTACTTCGAACCAGTCGGCACATGCACTTTTTCATACAGTTCTTTCAACAATGTTCCGTTATTGACCGCTTCACTCCACGGCTCCTGTACAGCGGACAAGGCCACCTCCATACGCTCATTCAGCTCATCCCGCTGATTACCGTCTTCCACCACTTCCCTGACGTGATCGACACCCATTCGTTCCACCCATTTAGACGTTCTTTCCAGATAATTGGCTGTCTCCCTGTAATACTGCAAATACGCGCCCACATATTCTATTACTTCCTCACTTGTTTCCACTTTTGTCAGCAGGTCTGCTTTCCTGAGTTCTGTTCCTCCATTACCGCCAACATATATTTCCCAGACACCATCAAGGCCGATGACCCCCACATCCTTCACTCCGCCCTCTGCACAATTTCTCGGACAGGCTGATACACTCATCTTGATCTTATGCGGGGTCTGAAGGCCTTCAAATTTCTTCTCCAGATCGATCCCCATCCCTACTGAGTTTTGTGTCCCGAACCGGCAAAAGTCAGCACCCACACATGTTTTCACGGTACGGAGGCCCTTGGCATATGCAGCACCGGAAGGCATATCGAGGTCTCTCCAAATATCGGGCAGATCCTCTTTCTTGATACCAAGCAGATCGATACGCTGTCCACCGGTCACTTTAATCATGCCTGCCTCATATTTTTCCGCTGCATCGGCGATTTTCCGGAGACTGTCCGAGTCCGTCACACCACCGTACATTCTCGGCACTACACTGAATGTTCCGTCCTTTTGGATATTGGCATGCAGCCGTTCGTTGACATAACGGGACTCCTTCTCATCTTCATATTCAGTCGGATTAAGCATACCCATATAGTAGTTCAGCGCCGGCTTGCATTTGGAGCATCCCTCTGCGCTTTCCCATCCGAGCACATTCATCACTTCACGTGTGGTTTTGAGTCCCTTTTCTTTGATTTCCTCAATCACTTCATCCCTTGATAGGGTGGTACAGCTGCAAATTGCCTCCTTCTGATCTTTAATGTATTCATCACCAAGCGTGTATTCCAGCAGATCGGAAACAAGTGACTGACAGGTTCCACAGGATCTGGAGGCATTTGTACAGCCTTTTACTTGTTCAACAGATGTCAGCCCCTGTGATTGGATCGCTTCGACAATGGTACCCTTCGACACCCCGTTACACCCGCAGATCAATTCCTCCTCCGGCATGGAAGCGATCATGTCCATGGCAGATTCATCACTACGGTCGCTTTCGAGGAATTCTTCGACATCGGCTCCTTTTTTGATCAAGCTGAGCAGCCGGTTGCCATCCTTCGTATCACCAAATAGAACTGCTCCTGACAGTTTCCCTTCATCGATTATCAGTTTCTGATAGACACCGTTCCAGTCATCGTATGTCCTGATTGCCTTTGTCCTTTCGTCCTCCACGATCTGACCGGTGGAAAAAACGTCAACACCGGAGACTTTCAATTGGGTAGAGACCACCGATCCTTGGTAGCCTTCCCCTGGTGTTCCACAAATGTGTTTGGCAAGTTCCTGCCCCTGCTCATATAATGGTGCAACCAGGCCATATACTACGTTGCGATGTTCTGCACATTCCCCCACGGCATATATGTCAGGAATTTCCGTTTCCATGTAATCGTTGACCAATATTCCTCGATGGATCGGTATCCCTGTCTGTTTGGCCAAGCCCACGTTCGGTTTGACACCGACAGCCATGATCACGAGGTCTGCCTTCAGTTCCTCACCGTCAGCGAACCTCAGTCCGGTAACACGGTCATCCCCCATGATCTCGCTTGTCTGCCTGTTCAACAGGAAATTCATCCCCTGTTCTTCCAGGGATTCCTGCAGCATCTTACCTGCCGTTTCATCCAACTGCCGTTCCATCAGAGAATCGGCCAGATGGACAACATCTACATCCATTCCCAGATTCAAGAGCCCCCGTGCAGCTTCCAGCCCCAAAAGTCCCCCGCCAATAACGGCAGCCTTTTTATATTTATTGGAATAATCCATCATCTTTTCACAGTCTTTGATATCACGGAAGGCTGTCACCCCTTCTTTATCAGCACCCGGCAAAGGCAGGATGAACGGATGGGAGCCTGTTGCGATAATCATTTTGTCGTAAGGCTCAGTACGCTTCTTATCTGTAAAAACCTGTTTGTTTTCCTTATCGATCTCTGTTACTGTTTCTCCTGGATACAAGCGGATATTATTATCTTCATACCAATGCCATTCGTTCAGGGTAATATCAGAAACCGATGTGTCCCCCTGCAATACCTTCGATAACTGAATCCGGTTATAATTCGGATATGGCTCCGTTCCAAAAACCGTTATATCAAATGCTTCCGGCTTCTGTTTTAAAATCTCTTCGAGTGTTCGGATCCCCGCCATTCCATTGCCAATCACAACCAATTTCTGTTTTGCCATGTGCATATGATCCTCCCTTAATTCTTGTTCTGAATCTTATCTACCCCCAGTTTACCGCAGTAGAAAATTAACACAATTTTCTTGTTAGGTAATCTGACATTAAAAATTAAATATACTTACATAGGAGGACAGTCTTTAGCACACCTTATTTGTTTGCTGGCGCAACAGAAATGAAATTCTTGTGAGGGAAAACAAGGGGGAAAAACATTTTCACTGGAACTTACTTCAAGAGCATAAATTCAGTTCAACCGGCAAGCATAAGCATGAGAATTTCTATGGAAAGTGAGTCGAATGCGGATGCCGCTGCAATTATTGGAGATATATGCCCCTGAAAAATTTCTGGACATGGAGGAAATGAAGGACCTGTTTCCGGTTGTCTCTTTTTGGACGGTCGGATTCGACGAAGAAAAGAAACTGACAAGAGTTTTGGTGGAGACCAATGATTCGGAGAAAATCCTGGATTACCTGGAACGGCTGCCTGGCAAGAAAGATACATACCAGGTGATGCTCCTCCCTGTCCGCACCTACCTCCCACGAGAAGAAAAAGAGGAACAACCCTCGGAGGAAGAAGATAATGAGGAAAAAGATCTACAGCGGGCCAGCCGGCATGAATTGTATACGGCTGTGGAGGAATCAGGATATATGAGCATGAGTTATATGTGGTTCATCCTGTTTTCTTCGATTGTTGCCACTGCAGGCATCATCAAAAACAGTCCGGCCATCGTAATCGGCGCCATGGTGATCGCTCCCATCATCGGCCCGGTGACCGCGGTATCGTTTGCTTCCGTGCTCGGTGATTTCAAGCTGATGAAAAAAGCTCTGCGCACCGCTTTATTCGGTATAGGGGTACCGGTCCTTGTGGCCACCGCTTTCGGTTTCTTTTTCGAGCCACCGATCTACAGTGATGAATTTCTTTCACGGACAGATATCCAACTGGTAGATGTAGCAGTGGCACTGGCTTCTGGAGCTGCCGGGGCCTTGTCCTTCGTGAAAAGGAACGAGGGTGCATTGGTGGGAGTCATGGTTTCCGTTGCGTTGCTTCCGCCAGCTGTCGTTTTCGGCATGGTTCTTGGAACAGGAGATCTGGCCGGCGCCCTGGTCCCGTTCATCCTGCTGATGGTGAACGTGGATTCCATCCTGCTTTCGGCCATCCTCGTATTCTGGCTCACCGGCATCAAACCGGTCAATTGGCAGGATCTGCAGAAAGCGCATATCTCTCGGAAACTGTCCCTATTATTCATCTCCATCATCAGCGCAATACTCATCACAGCGATCGTTTTCATCAATCTTGTTTAGGAAGGTGCTGGGGCCTCAACATCTCTCACTCAGGCCTCAACAATTCCCACTCAGGCCCCAACAATTCCCACTCGGACCGTTCAGCTATTCACATGCCTCTCCTTAGAGAAGATCATGCCTTATATGTTAAAATGTCCAACGTCGTGTTCTTAATGAATATTCAAAGACTTCTATGTCTATCACTATAAGCAAAAGGAGTGGCATGCATGAAAGAATCGGAAGCTGACGGAAGCAGCAACTTACACATAGAGGAAGAAATGTACCGGCAAATCGTGGAATACTCCTACGAAACCACCATCATCCATTCCAATCATGAAATACTCTATATCAATCAATCCGGGGCAGATTTCATCGGCTTACCGAAAGAGGAAATCATCGGCTCCAATATCATAGAAATATTCACGCAGCCATACAGGGAATATGCAATAGATAGATTCCGCCAGTGCACAGAGGAAGACAAAGTCGGAGATTTGGTCGAGACGACAATCCATAAAGCAGATGGCAGCACGGTCGATGTGGAGCTCTTTTGCCATCCCGTCATGTTCGGCAAGACCAAGGCAATCCAATCGACCATTCGGGATATAACGCCGAGGAAAGAAGCACAGAAGCAATTAAGGCAGATCAAAAGTGAAGTAGCTACACCGATTGTTCCTATCCATGACGAGATCTCCGTCCTGCCACTGGTCGGCAATATGGATGAGGACCGGCTGGAACTCCTGCTTGATATCATTCCCCGGAAGATTGAAGGACAAGAGCTTCAATACCTGATCATCGATCTGTCCGGCGCTTACAGTATCGATACGAATGTCATTGATTTTGTTTACAGGATCAATTCTATTTCAACACTGCTGGGCGTCACCACGGTATATACGGGTATCAGGCCGGATCTGACAAAGAATGCTGTAGATGCCTATATCGATACCAGCAACATCTTGACCATGTCGAATGTCAAACAGGCATTGAAAAAACTGGCCCAGTAAAGAAACGTAGCTATGCCGCTATATCTCGATAACCATACTAAAAACCCCCACCGAAATGCCTGGTGGGGGTTTTCTGTCCTGTTTATTTTGTCATTTCTAAAGCGACATGGACCATCATTTGCACACCATCTATGAAACTGTCTTCGTCCAGACCGAATAATGGATGGTGGTGAGGGTAGTCGAAGCCTTTCTCTGGGTTTCCGGCTCCGATGAAAGCATAGGTACTTGGGACCAGACGGGAAAAAGCTGAGAAATCTTCGCCGCCCATTCCTAGTGGATAGTCGAATACTTTATCTCCAAATACATCCTGCGCCATGCGGATTACTTGGTTCGTCTTTTCTTCATCATTGACGACTGCGCTATAGCCATATTGGAAATCGAAATCATATCCAGCATCATAGAAATCGCAGACCGAAGCAACCGCTTGCTCCATTTTATTCTTCACCAATTCTCTCGTTTCGTCTTGGATGGTCCGCACACTTCCACCCAGTCTTGCCGTATCCGGAATAATGTTCGTTGCCGATCCGGCATGGAAGGTGGTCGTTGAAATGACCACGGAATCAAGTGGGGAAGTAGCCCTGGACACGATGGCCTGGAATTTCTCAATCACCTGTGCACCGATCACGACGGGATCAATGGAATTTTCCGGCTGGGAGGCATGTCCGCCCTTTCCCCGGATAAGCAGGTCGAAAGTATCGGAGTTGGATGTGACCGGTCCTGTCGTCATGCCGATCTTTCCGACCGGAATCGTTGAAAACAGATGCTGTCCATAGATGAAATCCAACTCGTCAAATATTCCTGTTTCGACCATTTCTCGAGCACCCCCGGGAGGGGCTTCTTCTGCGTGTTGGAAGATCAGATAAATTTCTCCATTCAACTCGTCTGCCTGGCCTGCCAGCACTTTGGCAGCTCCGAGGAGGATGGAAGCATGTCCATCATGTCCGCACGCATGCATGACGCCCTCTTTTTCAGATGCAAACGCAATGTCTTTCCTTTCTTCCTGAATAGGAAGCCCATCGATGTCTGCCCGCAGACCAATCTTCTTCCCAGGCTTGCCGCCCCTGATGATTCCAAGGACACTGGTCTCGGTCGGACGGGATATTTCTATCCCACCAATTTTCTTCAGCTCTTCTTCGATATAATCGCTGGTCCAGTATTCCTGGAAGGAGAGTTCCGGGTGGCGGTGCATCGTTCTCCTCCACTCATAGACCTGTGGCATAACCTCTTCAATGGCGTTGTTGATACTCATGTTGCAGTATCTCCTTTCTATTTTGGAAAATCCCTCTTCTGCAAAATCTTAATACTCGACTGCTCCACCAGGGCCTAGTGGCAGACCCAGGAAGAGCCATAGAATTACAAGAAGCGTCCATGCTATGAAAAATACAATCGAATATGGCAGCATATTTGCGATCAATGTACCAAGTCCTGCATTCTTGTCATATTTCTTCGCAAAGGCAAGCAACAATGGAAGATATGGCAGCATCGGAGTGATCGGATTGGTGATGGAGTCACCGATCCGGAACAGCATCTGAGTGAATGCCGGATCATAGCCGATCAGCATGAACATCGGAACGAAAACTGGTGCAAGGATGGCCCATTTTGCTGAAGCACTCCCAATAAGCAAATTGATGAAGCTGGCTAGGATAATGGAACCGATGATCAGAGGGATTCCGGTGAAATTCAAGCTCTGCATCAAATCTGCCCCTTTGATGGCAATGATCGGGCCTAGATTACTCCAATTGAAATATGCCAACATTTGGGCTGCAAAAAAGACAAGGACAATATAGCTGCCCATCGTCGCCATCGATTCACTGAGTACATTTCCGAAGTCCTTTGTATTCTGAATCGTTTTCGCTTTCAGTCCGTAGACGAGCCCAGGAACGAAGAATAAAATCGTAATGATGAATACAACACTATTCATGAAAGGCGAATCATTCATGATCGACCCGGTCTCCTGGTTTCGTAGTAACCCATTTTCAGGAATCAGCAGGAAAAGGAAGATAGCAGCCGTGATCAGTGCGGAAATATTCGCCCAACGCAGTGCCTTTACTTCCCTTTCTTCCAATTCTTCCTTTTGCTCTTCCAAATGAGAGCTGTCATAGCTTCCAAGCCTTGGGATGGTCACCTTGGTTGCAAGGACATAAGTCACCACCAGCAGCACGACAGCCGATACAGCGATAAAGTAATAGTTCATTGCAATATTTCCAGTATAATTGCTATCCACCAGCTGTGCAGCCGGCTCTGTGAATGATAGGGCCAATGCGTCCGTCATACCTATCAGGAAGTTAGCCGAGAATGCCCCGACTGCAGCGACATATGCGATGATCAGTCCGGCAAATGGATGATGGCCCAGTTTGATCATGACCATCGCCGCGATAGGCGGAAGTACTACCGGCGCAGCATCACCCGCTACGTTTCCGATGATACCCACAAGAATGATCGCCGGGATGATCAACTTCTTTGGCGAAACTTCAATGACACGCTTCATGGCTGTTTCGAAATATCCGGTTTTCTCGGCGATGCCGATACCGATCATGACAACCAGCACCATGCCAAGCGGCGGAAACGAGCTGAAGTTGTTGATACTTTCCGTCAGTATCTGAACAAGGCCTTCCCCTGTCAGAAGATTGACCGCTTCGACCTCTTCTCCTGTGGCTGGATTGGTTGCCTTCAGGTTGAACATAGAAGCGACAAAGGAACCTACCAATATAATTCCCATCAGGGCAATGAAGATGACGATAGGGTCTGGCAATTTATTCCCCATCACCTCTACTGTGTTCAGGAATCTATCCATCACACTCTTTTTCTGTTTTCTTCCCATATGAAAAACCCACTTTCTCTTGATGTAAAACTTACCCTCCAAATGTACTTGCAAACGGTTCAACAACAGGCCAAAAATCGGGACAGCTAATCAGCCCTCCTGTGATGACCTAATTTGAATGGAAGCCCCCTTGTAAAACTAATTTTCAGAATATTAAACTTTGTGCAGTTTAACACTTTATCAGGATAAACCGATTTTAATGATAAATGGGGGCACCGTCAAGAGTTTTTCACATATTCCAACATTTGCTACAATGGCGAGCTGGCGTCGCAAAGTGTGGAGCTTGTTGCAGACTTGAGAAATTTGGCGGAAAGTCGGATTATCAGCTGCACGAGCGCTATATCAGCGGGTGACCCCCTTTTATCAGCAGCACATCTTCGGTATCCGCTGGTCATCACGTTTATCCGCTGCACAGGCGCGATATCTGCCGGAGACGCCAGTTATCAGCAGCACACCCGCCATATCCGCCGGTGAATTCATTTATCGGCAGGACATTACGGATATCCGCTGGAGATTCCGTTTATCGGCAGCACACCACCGGTATCTGCCGGTGAATTCATTTATCGGCAGGACATCACGGATATCAGCTGGAGATTTCATTTATCACCAGGACATCACGGATATCAGCTGGAGATTCCGTTTATCGGCAGTTCACCCACGATATCTGCCGGTGAATTCGTTTATCAGCAGGACATCACGGATATCAGCTGGAGATTCCGTTTATCGGCAGCACACCACCGGTATCTGCCGGTGAATTCATTTATCGGCAGGACATCTTCGGTATCCGCTGGAGATTCCATTTATCGACAGTTCATCCGTGATATCCGCCGGTGATCCCGTTTATCGGCAGCACACCACCGATATCTGCTGGAGATTTCATTTATCAGCAGTTCACCCACGATATCCGCCGGGGAATTCATTTATCGGCAGGACATCTTCGGTATCCGCTGGAGATTCCATTTATCGACAGTTCATCCGTGATATCCGCCGGTGATCCCGTTTATCGGCAGCACACCACCGATATCTGCCGGTGAACTCATTTATCAGCAGTTCATCCGTGATATCCGCTGGTCACCCCGGTTATCCGCTGCACAACCACGATATCCGCCGCTCATCCCGTTTATCACCAGCACACCACTGATATCTGCCGGTGAATTCATTTATCAGCAGTTCATCCGTGATATCCGCTGGTCACCCCGGTTATCCGCTGCACAACCAAGATATCCGCCGCTCATCCCGTTTATCACCTGCATACCCGGGGTATCAGCAGCACCTTCAGAGTGCCACTGATCCTCCCAGACGTTTAACAAACATAAAAGAAAGGAATCAGAAAGGTAGCAGAAAACAGAAGGAGGATACTTATGAAGGCTGTTACCAATCAAGGCAAGGGAAAAGTGGAAGTCAAAAATGTAGAAACACCGCAAATCCAGCATGATACCGATATGATCATCCGCATCACTTCGACGGCCATCTGCGGCTCTGATCTCCATTTGTATCACAGTACCATGCCGCTTGGGAAAGACTATGTCATCGGACATGAACCGATGGGGATTGTCGAAGAAGTCGGCAAAGGCGTGAAAAACCGTAAGATCGGCGACCGTGTCGTCATTCCTTTCAATGTCAGCTGCGGGGAATGTCATTTCTGTCAGAATAATATGGAAAGCCAATGTGATAACTCTAATCCACATAAGGATACAGGTGGTTATTTCGGTTTTTCCGAAATGTTCGGGGATTATCCCGGCGGACAGGCCGAATACCTGAGGGTCCCATACGCGGATTTCTCGTCGTTTGTCATTCCGGAAGACAGCGAACTGGAGGATGAAAGTGTTCTATTCCTTTCCGATGTGGTGCCGACCGCATGGTGGAGTGTAGAGCATGCCGGCGTGAAGGCAAATGATACGGTCATCGTGTTGGGATCCGGACCAATCGGATTGATGACACAGAAATTCGCCTGGATGAAAGGCGCCAAACGAGTCATCGCCGTGGACCACGAAGACTATCGCCTGGAACATGCCAAGCGCATCAATCAAGTGGAAACCTTCAATTATCATGAATTCGGCGACATGGCCGGCCATCTGAAAGAGATTACCAAAGGCGGAGCTGAGATTATCATCGACTGTGTGGGCATGGACGGGGAAGTCACTGCCAAGGAGCATGCCAAAGCTGCCACTGGACAGATCGGTTCCATCGATCCGATCATCACGGCGGCGCATTCTGTCAGCAAGTTCGGCACCATTATGCTGACCGGTATATATGGTGCTCCAGCCACCCTTTATCCACTGCATTCCATTTTCACCCGTAATGTCACGGTCAAAGCCGGTCAGGCACCGGTCGTCCACTATATGCCGAAGTTGTTTGATATGGTGAACAATGGGGAATTCGACCCGACCGAGATCATCACCCACAAAGTCGACTTGGAGGATGCAGACATGGCCTATGAGATGTTCGACAAACATGATGACGGCTGCATCAAGGTCGTCTTGAAGCCATAAAAATAAGGCGGCGCAATCACGGACAACCCGCCAGCTTAATAGTTATCCCCTTTACGAGATAAGGAGGGTCTCCATCAACGTTTCATGGGACCCTCCTTTTTCTTTGCCTATTTTCCGTCGAGAAACTGCTCCAGTTCTGAAAGTGTGGGCATTCCAGCCTGCGCCCCCGCCTTTTTCACAGATAAAGCCGCAGCAGCATTGGCAGCTGTTACTGCTTCTATTACCGACCTTCCATCCGACAATTGAGCGGCCAAGGCCCCATTGAAGGTGTCTCCGGCTCCTGTAGTATCTTTCACATCTACTTCATGAGAGGGAATCGTCGTGACCTCCCCTTTTTCATAGAAAGCTGCACCTTGTTTTCCTTTTGTGAGAATCAATTTCTCCTTAATGAAGGAATACAAAGAACTCTCTTGCATCGCAGCATTTTCCACCATATTAGGGGTGAGAAAGGCTGCTGATCTCAGCAGGCTCTCCGGGAGTTCCTGGTATGGGGCGGGATTGAGGATTATCGGCACATCGTTCTGCCTGGCTATATCCGCAGCGGCTGCCACTGTCTCAACTGGAAGTTCCAACTGCAACAGCAGAATGGAACTGTCGGCTATTTTCTCCTTCTGCGCCTGTACCAGTTCCGGACTCACCTGCTTATTTGCACCAGGGGCGACGATGATCCGGTTATCGGAGCCTGATAAGATAATGGTTGCCGTACCTGTTGCTATGCCTGCAAGAAATTGAACCGCCTCTGTATGGATTCCTTCTTCTTTCAACGCGGAAAGCAAGACATGGCCGAAGGAGTCATCCCCTACTGCCCCGATCATTTCCACATCCGCCCCTAATCTTGCAGCAGCCACAGCCTGGTTCGCCCCCTTGCCGCCAGGGCTCATGGCAAAACTGTCCCCCAAGATGGTTTCTCCCTGTTCGGGCACCCGGTCAGCAGTGACCATGAGATCCATGTTCATACTTCCTACGACACACACTTTCTTCTTTCTATGCACTCTACTTCCCCTGCCTCATCATGTTATCTGAAAGGGCAAAAGGGCTGCAGGATCATCGATCCCCGAGCAGCCCTTTTCCTTTCTTATAGAATTCCTGCATCTCCGAATCCGGCACCAGTCCTCCGCCAGTAGACCAGGAGATATGGGTGATGTTTTCCGGTTTAATCTGCTTGCCTTTCACATAGGAAGACTGCAGGACCCGTTGGGGTGCCTGTAGCCCAGCAGTTGCTGAAGGCTCGAGCCCGATTCCTGCTTGATCCTGGGTAATTGCAAGGAGCCGGTACAGCTCATCATCTTCTACGGTACAGATGCCGCTCGCCAACTGGCTGCTGATCTCCGTCGCAAATCGGGATGGACGGCCGACCGCAAGACCATCTGCCTCCGTGATGTTATCAAGGCCGAAATCCTGTACACTTCTTCCTGCTCCTTCTCCCGTGCCGATGCCGATCAGGACGGAAGGGGAATGGGTAGGTTCCACAAAGAAACAGTGCACATGATCACCGATGATATGCTTCAATCCGAATGTCACCCCTCCAGGAGCCCCGCCTACACCGCATGGCAGATAGACAAACACAGGATGCTCGGCATCATGGCGGACTCCATTCTCTTCCAACTGTTCTTTCAGACGAAGGGCAACCGTACTATAGCCGAGGAACAATTCCTTGGAATCCTCATCATCGACGAAATAGCCCTGCGGATCCTTCAGTGTCTGCTCCCGCCCTTCAGCGATCGCCACACTGAAATCACCCGAGAACTCTTTCACCTCCGCCCCGTTTTTCCGCAGAAGATCCTTCTTCCATTGTCTTGCATCACGCGACATATAGACAGAGACACGGAATCCCAGCGTCGCTGCCATGATACCGATGCTCAGTCCGAGATTGCCGGTGGACCCGACACCTATTTTATACTGGCTGAAAAACTCCTGGAACTCCGGGCGGGCAAATGCAGCATAGTCCTGATCCGCACGGATTTTCCCTTCCTTCCACGCAAGTTTCTCTGCGTAAGCGAGCACTTCAAAGAAGCCGCCCCTTGCCTTGATCGACCCAGCAACAGGCAAGGAGTGGTCCCCTTTCAGGTAGAAGCTTCCTGGAAACGGCTGGTTGTACAACTGTGTCAATGACTGCTGAACCCCGGGAATGGGCATCAATGGGGATTCGATGATCCCTTCAGCCGAAGCGGTTTCCGGAAATGCCTTTTGAATGAACGGAGCAAATCTTTGCCACAGCCGCTCCGCTTCATGAATATCCTTCTCACTGATCGGAGCTTGCAAATCCTTTACTTCGACCTGTCCCGGGTTCAACCAGAGGATAGGTTCTTTTTTCATGATGTTATCCAGCTCCGGGAATTTCTGCTTATACTTCTCCATTTCTTGTTTGGACAGCATAATGGGTGCCTCCTTTGATCGGGAAAGTTACAGTTGGATGAATGGTTCGACATTGCATCAAATCAGTAAAGCATAATGATAAAAAGAACGTTCCAGAGACTCAGTGCTTGGTTTTTTTCCAGCCCTGGTTCAATGATTCTATTGTAACATGTTTCCCGGAAACTGCCTTATCAAACGGCAGGCCTGTTAAATGTCCCCATCAGCTGATCCGGTAGAAGTTCCTCGTATTGGCAAGCAGCTGCTCATAAACGGTGGCGACCGGTTGTTGTATGCATTCGGCAATCGTTCTTACAGACAGATGGATCATCTTCGGATGGGTCATTTGCTTGAGGAACGGTCCTTCGAATGGCCAAGGTCCGTCTGTCTCGACCATCAATCTCCCCAGCGGATACCTTCTGACCAGATTCTGGGTCCTTTGCTTATAGAGAATGTCCGGTGTCACCGAGACGAAATAGCCGTTAGCCACCATCCGTTCCATCGTCCGATGATCCCCCTTGAACCAATGGAAATGTGCCCATCGGACCGAGTGCTTCTCCAAAAGGTCACAGACAATGGGTGCATCCTCATAAACCGCATGCAATACGATCGGCTTCTCCAACTGGACCGCAAGCTGGATGAACGTCTCGAGCACTTCCAGGCACGGCTCCAAGGGAAGGATCGGGTCCTCCCTGCGCAGATAATGGGGAAGCCCTACTTCACCAACTGCTGTCATTTCTTGGCTGTTCTGCCTGATGAATTGGAATAAATCGGCCAGGTCCTCCTCGGAAGGCAGCCGCTGTTCGGGATGGAAACCGAATGCCGGCAAAATATCAGGGTTCTTCCGTGATAACGATAGATTCTTCTGGGCGGATAATCGATCGCTTGAGACAGCTATCAGTTTTTCCACCCCGGAGCCCGCCATGTCCTGTAGGATGATTTCCCGCTCTTCTGCCTTGTATGCATCCAGATGAATATGGGCATCGATGATTTTCTCCAGCATGAATCATCCCCCGGTTTTAACAGTTTCCAGGGGAATGGGCCATTTCTCCAACCTGTAGGCCATCTCCCAGAATGAATATTCATATTGGCTGCTGATCAGGAAATGCTCCTTCATCCGCTTCAGATCTGCCTGGGTGACATGCTCCGCAATCCCATCGAGACGGTCGATTTGTTCCTCCACCAACGCCTTGAACCAATCACTGCCATAAGCTGCAATCCATTCCTGGTAGATCGGTTCCTCCGGCTTGGAATCTTTCAATCTTTCCCCGATTTCGTAATAGAGCCAATAACATGGGAGGATGGCTGCGATAATATCGCCGAGATGACCATTATAGCTGGCCCGATGCAGATGGGACGTATAGGCATAGGCGGTTGGTGCCGGGATGAACGCCTCCTGTTCCTCCTTTGATATCTCCAGCAGATGATAGAATGTTTCATGCAGTCCCATCTCCGCTTCATAGGACCCCTGGGCATGGGAAGCCATCCGGCTGGTCGTATAGAACTCTTCTGCTTTGGCCGCCCCGATCGACTGTGCTTTTGCGAAATGGGATAAGTAATAAGCATCCTGCATGACATAGTAGCGGAAGCATGCAAGCGGGAGAGTCCCTTCTCCCAACTCTTTAATGAATGGGTGCCGGAAGCTCGCCTCCCAAATTGGATTCGCTGCCTCTCTCAATTCCTCTGAAAATCTCATGATCAACCTCCTTCAATTTTCCATCCAATAGAAAAAACCTCCTTGCTTTACGCAGGAGGGTGGCGGCTGAACAAAAAGGGCATGATGAAACTTTGCCCCGCCCCACTTCCCTACGCTGGTATGAGCCAGATCAGGTGCTAGGAGTCCTAAAGTTTCAACTTTAATCTCAACCTTGTGACAAGGTTCCCCCAGTGGAAGTTTTCACATATTCGAATGGTTGTCCTCTCCAATATATCATTGAATTGGCAATTGTCAAACACAGAGGGCATCCGTTCTAAACGAGGAGGCAATGCCATACGCTTTAATAGACCGGAAAAGGTGGTGAACGACCATGAACGAAACCAATTACCTGGAAGTAAAGGGAATGCATTGCCCGCATTGTGCCGGAAAAATCGAAAACGCCGTCTCTAGAATTCAAGGGGTGTTGGAAATACAGGTGAATGAGAAAACGGAAAAAGGAAGGGTCACCTTCAACCGGAAGCAGACCACGCTCGCCGATGTGCTGCATGCCATTGAAGAAGCCGGATTTGAAGCAGAAAAATTGGACTTATAGGATCGATACCTGATAAAAAGCCTGAATCATGACGATTCAGGCTTTGTTTATATTGTGGGACCGATGAGCTCTCCTGGACGGTTTCTCTATTCACATTTCCCCATTTTTCATCAGCCGCATGGAGTTCAGCACCACCAGCAACGTTGCTCCGACATCTGCCAGAATGGCGATCCACAGCGTCAGCCATCCGGGAATCACCAATAACAGTGCAACCAGCTTGATCCCAAGTGCGAACATGATATTCTGCTTGATGACCGATAAGGCCCTCCTGCTGAGCGAAACGGTGTATGGCAGTTTTTCCAGATCGTCCGCCATCAGGGCGATATCCGCTGTCTCCAGTGCCGTATCAGTTCCGGCACCGCCCATCGCGATACCGACTGTCGCGGCAGCCAGTGCCGGTGCATCATTCACCCCATCACCGACCATTGCCGTGTTTCCGTGATTTTTCCGGATATCTTTGACGGCATCCAGCTTATCCTGTGGCAATAACTCCGCTTTTGTTTCCGTCATGCCAAGCTGCTTCCCTATCGCATTCCCTGCCGCTTGATTATCCCCGGTCAGCATTACTGTCTGCCTGATGCCTAAATCATGCAGTTTACGGATGATGGACGGACTGGTTTTCCTTACGCTGTCCGCCACTGCGATGAGCCCTTCGATTTCCTGTTCCGTTCCTACCAGCATCACCGTCTTGCCTTCAGCCTGCAGACGGCTGATTTGTGTTGCGAGTGATTCAGGCATTTCTTGCATGCCTTCAAATAAAGAAGGGCTGCCGATATAATAACGGGTGCCATCAATGCTGGCAGAAGCGCCCTTGCCCGTCATCGACTGGAAGTTCTCTGCCGGGTATTCACCTGCGCCAGCCTCTTCTGCCTTACGGATGATTGCTGAGGCAAGCGGATGACGGGAAAAAGTCTCCATGGCCCGGGCCTTACCTAGAAGTTCATCCGGAGACATTGTCCCTGACGGAAGAATATCCGTCACTTCCGGTTTCCCTTCTGTCAGTGTTCCTGTTTTGTCAAAGGCAATCGCCTGCAGACGACCGGTTTCTTCCAAGTGGATGCCGCCCTTGATCAGCACCCCATTTCTTGCGGCATTGCCGATCGCTGTGACAATCGCAACAGGGGTGGAGATGACGAGTGCACAGGGACACCCGACAACAAGCACGGCAAGCCCGCTGTATACCCATTCTGTCCAAGAAGCTCCGAAGAACAATGGGGGCACGATGGCAACAAGCGAAGCCAAAGCAATAATCGCCGGTGTATAATACCTGGCGAATTTATCCACAAACTGCTGGGACGGCGCTCTTTCTGCCTGCGCCTCCTCCACTAGATGGATGATTTTAGCAATCGTCGTGTCTTCACTCCGTTTTGTCACCCGGACTTCCAGTGATCCCTCTTCGTTCAGCGTGCCAGCGAATACTTCATCCCCAGGTTGCTTGTATACCGGTATGGATTCTCCGGTAATGGCGGCCTGATTGATGGACGTGGCACCCTTCGCCACTTCTCCGTCCATCGCCAGTTTATCCCCCGGTTTGATCAGCATCATATCACCGATCTGGACATCCTCGACATCGACTTCCATCAGCTGGCCGTCCCTTCTCACCGTCGCCCTATTGGGAGCGATATCCATTAACGACCGGATCGACTGTCGCGCCTTATCCATGGAGTAATCCTCCAAAGCCTCACTCAATGCGAACAGGAAGACAACTACTGCCGCTTCTGCCCACTCGCCGATGATTGCAGCACCAATGATGGCAATGGTCATCAGTGTCCGCATGTCGAATTCCAGTCTGGACAGGTTTTTCAGGCCAGTCTTGAACAAGTCGACTCCACCGACGAGGATAGCCACGACGAATAATCCGGTGGCAGCAATATGTCCCTCTCCCAACTGGACAAGAGCCAGGATACCTGCCATGGTGAACAACAGGGAAATTAGCGGCGGAAGGTTCTCCCTTTTCTTCCAAAAAGGCTCCTTCGGCTGCTGGCGTTCCCGTTCTGGGTAAACCTTGATTCCATCGAAAGCACCAGCCTCTTCCAACTGCTGGACACTGGCCTCTCCTTCCACCGTCACTTTGGAGGCGCCGAAATTGAGCTGGACACCCTCGACCGTCTGGATATCACGGATATTCTTCTCGAACTTTGCTGCACAATTCGTGCAGGACAAGCCTTCCAGACGATATGTCTGTTTAGCTGTTTCCATGTGGATCGCCTTCCTTCGCGTGAGCCATGGATATCTCTACAAGCTGGCGGACATGATGGTCATCAAGGGAATAGAACACGACTTTCCCCTCTTTCCGGGACTTGGCAATGCCTTTCTCCCGCAGTGAACGCAAATGATGGGAAGCAGTTGCCGTTGAACAGTCCAAGATATTGGCAATGTCACAAACACATAGTTCCTCTTCCAGGGTGAGCGCATAAGCGATTCTAAGTCTGGAGGCATCTCCGAGCGCTTTGAAAATCTGCTCCACTCCCTCCACTTCCGCTATCCTCGGTTTGACTAGGTTGACCTTCTCCTCATCAGAAAGAAACGTCTCACAGGACGAAGCTTCCTGTTTATTCAAAACTTTTTCAGACATCTTCTATCACCTTATTCAAATATACGTTTGATTATAATGTATGCCAATTAGCGGGAGATGTCAAACATTTCCGAGATTCATGGTGGAATGGACGAAGAGGTCCATATCCCTCCTACTTTCATCTTTACTGATCCACTGTTCCCACCAGGGGACGATATGACTTCTCTTCTAAATGAAAAAAGAGCTGCATCGGCAGCTCCTTGTGCGTATCATCTTCTCACTACTGGTATCCAAATTTCACTTGTTACGGAAGGTGATGTTAAATCTTCCGTTTTTATCGATAGAATTTCAGGGCCTTCTGTTGCCTGATAATTGGAAGATGGAAACCACTCAGAATAAATCCTTCCCCACGTATTCTGAAGCGTATGAGGGAAAGGTCCTGTGGATTCGAACACTGCCCAAGTCATGGCAGGAACTTCAAGGGCTGAAAAAGTTCCAGGAGATTCCTGTGTGGTCGCCACTCCTATATATTGATCAAGCTCACCTTTTTCTTCCATGCGCCCTTCTGAAAAGTTGGCTGATGCTTGGATCAGTCCTCCGGGTTCGACATCAGAGATCTTCTTTAATTGGTCTATCTTCTCCCTCGTCATGGATTTCCACATCTCTGTAATATGCGGGTTTTCTCCTTCAAAAACAATCGGGACTCTTTTCATGATACCAACAATGTTAAATGCTTCTTTCTGTTCCAGCCGATAGTTCATTTCATTTCCCCCTCTGATGGATAATTGGAAGGACATCTGTGGATAAGCTTTTAATGGCTGACCATCATTTCTTGCTTGTGATGGTGTAACACCATGTAAATGTTGAAAGGCTCTAGTAAAAGCGTCCGGTGAGTTATAGCCATATTTAACCGCAATATCAATGACTTTCCGATCATGATCAACTAGTTCAAATGCTGCCAGACTCAGTCTTCTGCGGCGTATATACTCTGACAAGGTGATACCTGCAAGGAACGAAAACATCCTTTTAAAATGATATTCGGAACAATGAGCAATCCGTGCCACCACTTTCATGTCTAAGTTGCCCGTAAGATTTTCTTCGATATACTTCATCGCCTCATTCATATTCTTCAGCAGTTCCACTATATCCCTCCCTTATCCACAGATTAGCAGGACTGGAATGTACCTACCCGACATTTTGTGCCCCATTATGCAGGATTGATACGCTTACTCCTGCTTCTCAAACCTACCGCACTTCCATCCATATTATAGATCAGGGTGCAAACCCATAAAAAAGCAGTACAAATATAAACAACGAGATATACCCGAAACCCGTTAAAAGAGCCAACGAAAAAACCAGCACAACAGCTTTCGGCCAGATTCTTTTGAACGCTTCATCTATAAATCTGAATAATTTATAGATGGTCAGAATAAACAGTGGGATATGATAGAGGTACGAGAAAAAACTCACCCATTCAAAAAGCGTCGCGAACCCGCCCTCTACTGGGCGGTCGGATAATTGATATGTAGTTGAAATGTAAAAAAGCCCACTCGCGAAAACAACAGACAGCAATGAAAAATATATAAGAAAAGGAAACTTCACCTTGCTATTCTCCTGCTTAACTAAGAGATACATAAGTACCAAAAAGATGAGCAGGACTATCACTTTAAACAAAAAACCACCTCCCACTCCCAATAGCAGCAGTCCTGCCCATGACGCCCTCCAATGGAAGAAGAACCCGGGCAGCCCACTACCAAAGAGGTTCTTCTTCATTCGATGTTTCTATCAGAAACGGTAGAAAACCAAGGATCGATAAACAAAATACAACGTAAATCCCGCCAATAAGATACAGAGAAATATCCAATAGAGTCAAAAAAATAAGGAAAGGAATGAGGACGGACACAGCTGCTGTTCTTTTCCTAGACCGCTTTGTGTAATACTGCTTTTCGCCACAGTACGGACACTCCATCGACGTATCCAGGGTGAACATCTTCTTGAACGTTTGGCTCCAACTCCAGTCTTTGCCGCATTTTTGGCATGTTGGCATCTGTTTACACCTCCCTTCTCTGACGTTAAGCTGCCTGCTAGGTTCGCTGTCGAACTTCCCAGTCGCAGTATGGACCTCAACCCCCATCATCTTCTTATCTTACATACAATGTCAGTCCCTATATAAATTGCGAGAGGAGGGCCATTCCAGCAGTTTCTCCAGCCTGTCTTTAACCCTGCACCAATTCAGAAGAAGCTGACCCATGAATTCCCCCCTTCCCTTTGTATCCTTACTAAGTAATACGGAGGAAGAGGAGAAAAGTTCTGAAAATATAGTAACTTATTCATTTTTTCTTCAAACATGATAGTTATACCTTTTACACAAGTGATCATTACCTTCTCTTGTCCTCACCTTGCCCTCTCTTTTCTTCTTTATTGTTTACCCTCTCCTCCTTCTCTTTGTGTTATCACGTCCTTTTCCTGGTTCTTTGCTTCCTGAAGATATGGAAAACAGAAATGCCTACAACGATCCAGAAAACAAAGGAGGAAGTTATTCCGTTTTCTGAATTACCTCCGAGCATTGCTAGGACACCTATCAAGACGAACAAATACAAAACCAGGAATATATCCATTTTCCCATCGTCTCGTTCATCCTCCTCGGTGCTACCTGGTAAATTGGACATCAGATACGTTATCAGAACGATAGGCAGCACCGTCCAGGATGGGATGAACGCCAACCCATTCCACTCAGGGAAAAAATCTTTGACCAAAAAAATGGTAATAATCACAACCAGTAAGGCATTTATAACTTTCATTCATCACACCCCTCCTGCACAACGTATGCACATAGTACCACAGCAAGCAAGGCCTAAAAATGGTAATTTTCTATTATTTTTGAGTATAGATACCCCCGTCCATTACCAAGATAGCAGCTCACGACCCCTAAATCGACACAATATATAGATATTCCATTTCCATATGGAAGGGACACAAACCAAGCGGCTGGGTTGTTGGAATTCTACGCCACATCGTGTTTTTCAGATAAGAAAAAAGACGCGTCGCGCGTCTTTGATCACTCGGGGATGGCAACTTCCAATGGTTCCCGATAGTACCCGGCAAACCGGTAGAGGATGCCCACCCTAATCGTCCACCCCGAACCGGAACAGGGTTCTCTGTTGGTATTCTTCTTCCGGGTCTAAAACAATACGCGGAAACTCCTTTTCGTGAAGAGAAGCAGGTGATCCTTGCGTCTCGAAGCAAACGCCGGAATAGGGCTCTGCCGCTCCTTCTGATAACACCAGGCCATTCTCCAGATTGTTCGAGGTGTACATCACCATGCCCGGCTGATTGGTTTCCATGGTCAGGGTTCGCCCACTACCTTCTTCTTTCACGACTGCTTTTTTCTGTTCCGGTTCATGGAAGAAGAAGTAATGATCATAGCCGTTTCCTGCTAGTTCATTTTGCGCGTTATCTGCTGCGATCCCTTCCCCCAGTTTTCTGCCCCGGTTGAAATCGAAAGGAGTTCCCGCCACGTCCAGTCGTCGCCCAGTAGGAATCAGATCTGCGTCCAGTTCTGCAAAATACTGACTGTCTATCTTAACAAGGTGGTCATGTATCGTGCCTTTCATATCGCCTGTCAAATTAAAATAGGAATGATTCGTCAACGCCAGCGGAGTCCTTTGATCTGTACTAGCCCAATAATCCAGCACCAGTTCATTATCGTTGGTCAGGGTATATGTAACAGCTACCTCGACATTTCCCGGATACCCATTTTCCCCATCCTTGCTTAGATATCGGAGTTTCACCCCAACATTGTCTTCTCGTTCAAACGGTTCTGCATCCCACATCATCTGATGAAACCCATGGGATCCGCTATGCAAATGGTTCCTTCCATCATTCGCTTCCAATTCATATCTTGTTTCATGGATCGTGAAATGCGCCTCTTTTATCCGTCCCGCTACCCGGCCTATCATCGCTCCTAAGAAATAAGGATCTGTTTCATAATCACTTAGTTTCCGATAACCCAACACCACATTTTCCAATTTCCCATGTCGGTCCGGTGTCAGGATTTTTGTGATGATGCCTCCGTAGTTCAGCATATGTACTTCCATTCCTTGCTGGTTCTTCAATTTAAATAGCTTCCAATTTCCAGGTAAAGGTTCTTCCTCTAAAACCATCAAAACATCTCCATTCCAACAGTAAGAGAGGATCAACGCCTCTCCTACTTTTAAATCTTATTTTTATCGGTTGCTTGCTTCCACAGAAGTTAATGGTTCTTTTCTTCCTTTCCTCCATAAATTCTCCAGCTGTTCCAGAGATCTCCCTTTTGTTTCAGGTACCATCTTCCATACGAAGATAGCGGAAATCACACTCATTAAACCGTAAAATCCGTATGTCAATCCACCGCTAATATCGATCATTGCTGGGTAGGTGGAGGAGATGAAGAAGTTTGCCGCCCATTGAGCTGCAACTGCTATAGCCATAGCCTGCCCTCTAATTTTGTTCGGGAATATCTCAGATAACAAGACCCAACAAATCGGACCCCAGGACATCATAAAGGAGGCTGTATAAATGATGATAAAGAACAACGTCCACAACCCGAAGACTTCATTCTGAGCTAATAAAGCGACCCCGAACATTCCAATGGCCATGCCAATGGAACCAACCATTAAGAGCGGCTTACGACCCCATTTATCCACTTTACGGATAGCTATTACAGTAAACCCTACATTAACAACCCCCATAATGACGGTTTGAAGCATGGAAGCATTTCCCCCAGCACCCATGCTTTCAAAGATTCGCGGGGCATAATATAAAGCTACATTAATACCAACGAATTGTTGGAATATGGAAAGCATGATCCCTACAACAACGACGGTTTTTCCAAAAGAAAATAATCTTCCAGTAGAGTCCCTGGAAGCTAGAGATTCGTTTATATCACTCAACACCTCTTTAGCCTTCTCTTTGGAACCATTAATTCTGGATAATATGCCTAGAGCTTCACGCTCTCTATTTTTAGATGCCAAATACCTTGGAGTTTCTGGTACGTAGAATAAAAGGACAAAGAATAATAATGCTGGTATGACTTCTGAAGCGAACATATATCTCCAGCCTATGTCATTCACCCATGCAGTTGATTGCCCGCTCGCAATTCCCCAATTCACAAAATAAACGACTAGCTGCCCAAAGATGACAGCAAATTGATACCAAGAGACAAGTGTTCCCCTGATCCCCTGGGGAGCAATCTCTCCAATATAGGTTGGGGCAGTGGCTGAGGCTATACCGACCCCTATCCCACCTATTATTCTATAGAAATTAAACATTACTAATAGCCCTATGGTTGGGTTATCAACCTCAAAAAACAAGAACTCTGGATAAGCAGATCCTAAAGCTGAGATAAAGAATAAGGTAGCAGCTATAATCAAGGAATTTCTTCTTCCAAAATTATTGGAGAAGAAACCTGACAACAAACCACCGATGATACAGCCGATCAGTGCACTAGAAACGGTTAAACCGTGTACAAATGAACTTAAACCCAAGTTATCAATTAAATAAATTTGCACGGACTGTTCAGCACCGGATATGACAGCCGTATCATAACCAAATAGCAATCCACCCAAAGCTGCAATCAACGCAATAGAAAAGACATAATTATTACTATGTAACTTTCTCATAATCCTGTGAGAGGCATTTCCACCCTCTCACTGCCCCCCCTTCTCATCTGGACATATGTAGAAACAATAGAATTTAAATAGTTTCCAGTTACTCTACTGTTTCTGTACGTATTCCCATATCGCCATCACCTTGCAAGTATGAAAGCAGGCTGCCAATTTCTATTGACAGCCCTCTACACCTCACCCACTTATTTCTCTTTATAGATAAAGTAATCGAAATCAGCAGGCCTGTTTTGTCCAGAAGTATCTTGGCATTGCATCCCGACAAATGCACCCGTAAAGAATCCGCCGCCCCGAATATAATCATCCGACAGCTTATAGGAATACAAGTCGATCGGAATTGCCGACCAATTTTCTCCATCGAATGAATAGGAATAATGATACGTATTGACATCCACTTCTGCACGCATATATACATACGCTTGATCTTCTGGAATGACAATCACATTCTTTTTTAGAGGTTGGTCGAATGTAAAATTGTCACAGGTTGTAAGCTGAAGAATTCTCCCCTTCTCTTCATCCCAAGTAATCTGCAGTGCCGACCAATTTTCCGTATTATAATAGTTGACGAGACCGGCACCTTGTTGGAAAGTATCCGGATGGAAAGACACCTTTGTTTCTGCCATGAATGCAAAATGCTGCCAGCGTCTTGCTACGAAGGCTTGTTTGAACTTGGATGTCAGTGAATCCTTTCCGTATAGACGGAGATGTCCTGGTTGATCTTCAAGTGATAGGGCATCTTCCTCCAACGGGATACGGAGGGTTTGAAAATGAGCGTTCAATTCATGGCTGTTGAACTCATCCTTCTCTGGATATTCCTGCTCCCATTTCACCTCTTCTATATCAGGACCTTGCACTTCCAAGGATGGCTCATTACCGCCTACAACATATGGCCAGCCGTCAGCCCATTCCAATCGTTGAATGGCTGTTTCACGGCCAAGCGGGCAATACCCCCGTGGATCCAATAAAGGTTGGCTTTCTTCAGGTAATGGGCGCCCAGTGAGATGGACCAGGAACCACTCATCCGTATGGGTTTGGACAATGGAAGCATGCCCTGCTTTCTGTAATGGATTTCGCGGGTATGGCCAGGAAGTAATCAAAGGATTATCAGGATGAACTTCATATGGTCCCTTCAATTGCTTCGACCTTGCAATGGTAGCCATATGATCATACTTTGTTCCGCCCTCTGCGGTTAACAGATAGTAATATTCACCTATTTTATAAATATGAGGGGCTTCTGTTAATTTTACATCCGTCCCTTTGAAGATGACCTCTGCCTTCCCTACCAGCTTTTTCTGTTCATGATCATATTCTTGCATTACAATCCCGTAAAAGTTATGATTCCCTACTCGGGGATCCCAGAGCATGTTGACTAGATATTTCTTTCCGTCCTCATCATGGAATAAGGATGGGTCAAACCCTGAACTGTTCAGATATACAGGCTCTGTCCATTCTCCATCAATTTCGTCACAAGTTACCAAGTAGTTATGACAATCTTTCCATTGGCCATCCGTCACCTTCACATCCGTATAGATGAGCCAGAACTTTCCATCATGGTAAGATAATTGAGGTGCCCAGACTCCTCCAGAATCAGGATTCCCCCTCATATCCAGTTGGCTCATCCGGTTCAGCGGCCTTGAAATGAGCCTCCAGTTTTTCAAATCCTTTGAATGGTAAATTCCTACACCAGGAAACCATTCAAATGTGGATACGGCAATATAATAGTCTTCGCCTGCCCGGCAAATACTGGGGTCTGGATGGAAACCAGTCAAAATCGGATTCTTTATGGTAGTCATGTAGTTTGCCTCCTAAGATAAGTTTCTAATAGTTTATTAGGTGTTCGGTACGATCCTTTCCGACTCTTCCTTCTTGAATTTCCCTTTTGACAATTGGGATGAATTTTTCATAATTCAACGAAGCCATTGTGATGATCATCAGGACAACCATCAGGAAGGGGGAATAGATCAGCATGGTTTTCATGGCAGCAATGGAACTGTCCGGCTGGGTCGATGCCCCTGCAACATAACCGCCAATTGACAGAGCCCAACCGACAATAGCTGCTTGCAGCCCCGACCCTATCTTCATGCCAGCGCTGGTCAAGCTGAATACAGAACCTTGAACCGGCACTCCTGTCTTCCAATAGACCAAGTCCCCGACATCCGCTACAATAGCGCTAAGAGCTGCTTGTAAAGGTACTAGACCAAGGGCGTTTATAACCAACCCGATCAATAGCATGGTCAGGCTTTCGGAGAATAACGTCATGATGATGTAGGAAATCACGGAAATGGCCAAGCCCATATTCACGCTTTTTCTTACACCAAACTTGCCGGCAATTTTCGGAGCAAAGAGCAGGCCGATGATCATAGGCAACAGTGCAGCCGTACTCAGCAAAGCCATGACATTAGGCTCATCAAACACATAGGTTGCATAGTACACTCTTACGCCATTTTCTGTTTGTCTCAAATACCATAGAAGATACAGAACCAGCGTTAAGATAAAGTATTTGTCTTTGAAGAGGACTTTCATAATGATGGTAAATGACGCTTTATGTTGATCATTTTTCTTCTCGGCAATATTCCTTTCTTTCACAAACCACCCAGTAGCCATCAAAGGAAGCGCACATAGCAAGCCGTAAATCGCTGCGGTAATCGTCCAACCTTGTTGTCCGCCGCCAAATCCATCTACAAGGAACGTCGTAAAGGTGGTGATGGACAACACTGCAATATTCGCAAAGATAAAGCGGATACTCCCTAAAGACACACGGTCTTTTTTATCATTCGTCATAAACGAAGTCAGGGATGAATAAGCAACATTGTTAGCAGTATAGAAAATAGTCGAGATCAATGTATAGACGACAGCTATATACACGATCTTCCCTGTCTGCCCCAGGGCATCCGGCACATTGAACAGCAAAAATGTCAATAAGCCTAAAATGGGAGCCGTATAAAACACCCAAGGTTTCGCTTTCCCCATTTTTGCTTTAGTATTATCGATCACCGTTCCCATAAACAAATCGGAAACCCCGTCCGTAATGCGGGAAATGAAAATGATGGTACCAATTATCCCAGCACCGATGCCTACTATGTCCGTCATATAAATGATTATAAAGGAAGCGATAAACGTCCAGCTGTAATTGGCGCCGAAATCTCCTAAACCGAACGTCAACTTCTCACTCATTTTCAGTTTGTACGTGTTCACGATGTGATGATCATTTACTTTTGGTTCTTTGATCTCCATATTTATCCCACCTTTTTTATGGCCCTTTTGACACCTGGTGCTGGCTGCTGGACATGTAGTAGTAAACGTTGATTGCCCCACCGGCTGGTAATGGAGGGCATCCTTTGCTCCACCCTTCCAATCCCCCGGCTTACCTGAACCCAACTAAATCATCGATAATCCATCAATTTACGATTCAACGAGGCTGTCGAGGAATAGACTTGCTGGTATAGTTCGAATAATTCCTCATAGATGGTTGCGTTTTCAACATTCGGCTCATAGATTTTTTCTTCCTTCAGGAATGCATCCGCACAGTGGTTGAGCGTCTCGAACCAGCCGCAGCCATATGCAGCCAACATGGCGGCCCCCATCCCAGGCCCTTGCTCACTCGTCAATTTGACGACTCTGGTATTGAAAATATCCGCCTGGAGTTGAAGCCAGCTCTCGTTTTTAGCACCACCACCGATGGAAACGACTGTATCAATGGTTTTTCCGCTCTCCCGAAAGATTTCGAGTGATTCCTTCAAGGAAAATGTAATCCCTTCCATAACAGAACGAGCAAAATGTTCCATGCGGTGGGAAGCATCCATTCCGATAAAGCTACCGCGGATGTCTGGGTCGACATGCGGGGTTCTTTCTCCAACTATGTATGGCGTGAACAACAGGCCATTAGAACCTGGAGGTACAGTATCAACCTCAGCTAGCAATTCCTCAAAAGCGACATCCTTGGCGAACACATCCTTGAACCATGACAGACTGTAGCCCGCAGCTAGTGTCACCCCCATGGTATAGTAGCCGTCCCGAGTACCATGATTGAAATAATGAGCTTTCCCTTGAAAGTCTTTGTCACCGCTTTCTTCATATGAAAGGACTACACCTGAAGTACCGATGCTTGCCATTGTCTTTCCTTCTTCCAAGATCCCTGCCCCTATTGCGCCACAGGCATTGTCTGCTCCACCGGCAAATACTCGGGTGGAAGGGTTCAGGCCAGTCATTTCTGCCACTTCAGAAGTGATTGTTCCTACTTCGTCAAACGAGTGGACCAATGGTGGACAGATATCCGGATGTATATCAAGCGTTTCACAAATTTCTCTGCTCCACTCTTTCTGTTTCACATCCATTAATAGTGTACCTGCTGCGTCGGAGTATTCCATATGCAGCATGTCTGTCAGTCTATAACGGACATAATCTTTTGGTAACACGAATGTTTGTGCTTCCTTGAAAAGATCTGGTTCATTATTTTTGACCCAAAGTATTTTAGGTAATGTAAATCCCTCGAGTGCCAGGTTTTTCGTTATGTCCAATAAACGGTCCTTGCCGACTCGCTCATAAATTTCGTTACATTCTTGAGTCGTGCGCGTATCATTCCAAAGAATCGCATTCCTCAGCACTTCATTTCTATCGTCCAGCAACACCAATCCATGCATCTGACCAGAAAAACTGATGCCTTCAATATCCGTGGGATCCCCTTCAAATTGACGGGTCAGATCAGACAATGCTTTGATTGTCTGATCAACCCAATCCCTAGGATCCTGTTCGCTATATCCAGTTCTTTCCTGGTATAATGGATAATCTTTGGAAACTTCCTGAGTAACTACGCCATCTTGGTTGATTAATAGAACCTTGACAGCGCTTGTCCCTAGATCGACTCCAATTACGTATTTCACTGCAAACCCTCTCCTGTATATGAAAGATTATTCACCTGCAAAAGCCGTCAACAAATATTGGTTGATGGTAGCTTTGATCTGCTCCACTTTTCCTGATTCATTCTTGATCTCCTTCAGTCCCAGTGCATGCTCTTCAAGTTGACGGAAATCTGTCTCTCCATTTACGACGGCAAGACCTATCCCGCTTCCAAAACTGTTATAACGTTCTTCCACCAGTCCATCAAGCACACGGTCATCCACCAGTTTCTGGGCGACTTTCAGGCCGACTGCAAAGCTGTCCATACCGGCAATATGCGCATGGAACAAGTCCTCGGGAGCAAACGATCCGCGTCGCACCTTCGCATCAAAGTTCAATCCGCCCCGGCCAAGGCCACCGTTTTTGATAATCTCATACATTGCTAGAACAGTAGAAGACAAGTCTGTCGGGAATTCATCGGTATCCCATCCCAGTAATGGATGTCCTTGGTTGGCATCGACAGAACCTAACATGTCATGGGTTCTAGCGTAACGCAGCTCATGTTCGAACGAATGGCCTGCTAACGTTGCGTGGTTTGCTTCAATATTGAACTTGAAGTGATCCTGCAAACCATAATGCTGCAAGAATGCATAACCGCTCGCTACATCAAAATCATATTGGTGGGTGGTCGGTTCCTTCGGTTTCGGTTCGATAAGGAATTGGGCGTCGAATCCGATTTCCTTCGCATAGTCCACGGCCATATGGAAGAAACGTCCGAGGTTGTCCATCTCCAGTTTCATATCCGTATTCAACAGCGACTCATAACCTTCCCGGCCGCCCCAGAACACGTAGTTTTCAGCGCCTAATTCCTTGCCGATATCCAAGCCTTTCTTCACTTTTGCTGCAGCGTAAGCGAATACATCCGCATTATTGGAAGAGCCGGCACCATGGACAAAACGAGGATGGCTGAAGTTATTTGCCGTATTCCAAAGCAGTTTCGTTTTGCTGTCTTTCATATAATCTTTGATCATGGAAACGATCGTATCCAGGTTTTGGTTGGTTTCCCTTAATGTCGATCCTTCCGGAGCTATATCGACATCATGGAAACAGAAATAAGGGACATCCAGCTTCTCGAAAAATTCGAAAGCAGCTTCCACTCGTGCCTTGGCCAGATCCATACCCGTATAGTTATCCCATGGACGTATCGCGGTTCTGGCACCGAATGGATCGGACAAATCCTCGGTGAATGTATGCCAGTAGGCCACACCGAAGCGAAGCATTTCTTCCATCGTTTTTCCACCGATTTTCTCTTCCGGGTTATAAAATTTGAATGCATATGGATTGGTCGATTTAGGACCTTCATACTTTATCTTGTCTATATTTGAAAAATAACTCATATTTCCAACTCCCTCTCTTGTTGTTATGTAACTAACTTTGTTTAACCTTTAAACTAAGTCTAAATCTTTGTGTAAACGTTGTCAATAGATTTTCTCGGTTATTTTCTTTATTTTTACAACGAAACTAGCATTGAAAACGCTTGTAATTCATTTAAATTCTTTCATTTAGATTAATCAATAAACAAAGTGGCTACAATAACTCAAACACTGGGAATTTTTATGGTAGAATGAGAAAAACCGATGTTTTAAGGAGAAAACAATATGAAAAAACAGCGAACAGGCGACCAGAACTTCGTGAAACAAATGAATAAGTCTATTGTTTTTAATTCCATTAAAAATAAAGGTCCCATGTCCCGGACGCAAATCTCTAAAAATACCGGATTGAATAAAGCGACCGTTTCAACGATGGCCTCCGAATTGATTGATGAATCATTCGTCAATGAGATGGAGTCAGGCCAATCCAGCGGCGGGAGAAAGCCGGTGATGCTGTACTTCAACAATCATGCAGGTTATTCCATCGGGATAGACTTGGGGGTCAATTATATTTTAGGGGTGTTGACGGACCTGAACGGGACGATCATGGAAGAACTCAGCAGCCCACTCAGTAGCACAGAATATACGGAAGTGAAGCGTTCTTTGAATGCCATCATTGAATCGTTGATGGCGAAAGCGCAAGACAGCCCATATGGTGTGATCGGGATCGGCATCGGGGCTCCTGGTTACGTTGATCTGGACGAAAAAATCTTATTTGCTCCGAACCTGAAATGGAACGAAGTTGACTTGAAAGCCGATATCGAGGGAGAATTCGATATTCCGGTATATATCCAGAACGAGGCAAATTGTGGGGCGCGGGGAGAAAACCTGTATGGTGCCGGAAAAGACATTTCTAATTTGGTATATATCAGCATTGGCATCGGGATCGGCGCAGGGATCATCATCCATAACGAACTCTACTCCGGAACTTCCGGCATATCGGGAGAAATCGGGCATTTCACAATAGAAGCAAATGGACGGAAATGCACCTGTGGGAATCATGGATGCTGGGAATTATACGCTTCTGAAAATGCTCTTCTACAAAATGCAACGCAACAGAAGGTCTTGAATGATCGGGAAGATATTAGCTTAGAAGAGATCATGGCGGATGCTAAAATGGGGAATCCGAAAGTGTTGCACGTCTTGCATACACTGGGGGAGTATATAGGCATCGGATTGACCAATGTCATCAATACCTTCAACCCGGAAATGGTCATTATCGGAAACAGGATATCCCAGCTGAACAACTGGATTGAAAATCCGATCAAGCATGTGCTGCAAGAAAGGTTGTCTGAGCTGCATAAAGAAAATACGGTGGTCAACTTCTCTGTTCTTGGCAAATATTCCAGTGCACTAGGGGCTGCTTCCATATCCATTTCCAACTTTTTCTCAACCCAGAGATTAGAAAGCCTGCATTCCTTTCCCAAGACCATACAAATTTAAGATACTCATAGGAAGTATTGCTCCGAATAGATGAATGGTAAAAAAAAGCGCAGTCCCTCCAGGATTGCGCCCCTTCATAACGGACTCTACTGTTGAACCAGCACCAATAGCCCAAACAAACGACGGGAAATAAGGCCGAACGGCGGCTCCTTTTATCATGGCCAACATGTCGACTCACTGTCCGCTTGCCGTCCTCCTGCCACTTTTGCGAAAGAAGAAGACGAACAGGTAGAGAATGGTGAGGGAAGAACTCAATAGAAAGGAGATGTTGACCATCCCGCTGCCTACTTGAATACTAGTAGCAACTACTTCCCTTGTCCCATTCACGACCTCATATTCCACTGCATGGCTCTTGATCAAATGCCAGCCTTTACCTATACTCTCGCCTGGCTCCAAGTCCAAGGTCATGGCATAGATGCCAACCCCGCCGAAGACGAGTAAAAAGGAGATCATGAAAAGTGTTGCTGCTCTCGTAAATAATTGCATACGATCACCCCTTCTCTGTTTATCCTTACACAGAGCATCATGGTTTTCATTTTATCAAACCCCACCCCATAAGGCACGGTATATTCAGAAAATAGGCACATCATACCACGTGGAAAACCATTTTCCATGGACGGCCCATAGAAAAAGCGGCCAGCTCCATTTCAGGATGAACTGACCGCTCTATTCCAATGCCTTCATCACATGACATTGCCCTCTGCCGGAATCGGGTTGCTTTTAAGCATCCGGGCAAAATGGATGAGATTGTATGACATCATTTCCGTGTATTTTTCGGTGAACTCACTATCCTGCCCTGCTTCAATGTACGATGGGCCGGGGCCTGCTTCACCGACCCAGTAAGCATTCACATTAGGCGGGACCGTAAATCCGAGGTTTACCATGCCAAAGAGAATGGACCTCCCTGCCTCTTTCGCTCCATCTTCGTTCCCTGTGACCAGGGAACCGAAAACTTTGTTGTAATAGATGGATTGCCCTTGGTCGTTTGTTTCCCCACTCTGGGCATATAACCGTTCCATCACCAGGGACGCCAGGCTGCTTTTTTCTCCATTCCAGATCGGTGTCCCCATGATGATGATGTCAGCCTGCATGACTTTATCCATGATTTGTGGCCATTCGTCCCCCTCACCCATATCCGGGCTCATTCCAGGTATGATGGTATGATCTGCAATCCGGAGGACTTCTGTGTCAACATTCTCTTTCTTCATCCACTCGATGGACTTTTCGATAAGGGCTTCGGTGTTAGAAGTCTCCCCACTCTTTTTCAATGATGTGTTCAAATACAATGCTTTCAGAGACATGGATGACCTTCCTTTCTTCATCAATACGATACAAATCTCTACCCCTTTGGTTCCAGGAACCAAACATCATGGACAGCGCCGTTGCCAGGAGAAAAGAAAAAACGACCAGAAGAGCCGCTCCAGGTTCTTGCTGATCGTTTTATTCCCTATTATTTCACTGTCCAGTAATATCCTGTCTCCGTATAATAATCCTTGCCGCTCGCATCCCGAACCAAGATATCGATGGAATATGTACCATTCGGTAGCCCGGTTTTGCTCACCTGGTATGGGTTGGCGGCCATTCCCGGTACAGGCGCGTGGATGTTTCCATTGGTTCCAGCGTGATAGGTTAAGGACACTCCATGTTTCAACGGATCAAGCACCAGATACACATCATTGGTATCTGATTCGGTTTCGACGCTGCCTTTTATAGCCAGCAGGTTGCCTTCATCCTGGAATTCCTCCCACGCTAAAGCGGAGGGGCTTAATGCTGCGGCGTCTTCCGGTGAAAAGTTGATTTCTGCTTGTGGAGTTTCATGGAGCTCTCCAAGCCGTTTGGCTTTTTTCTTCCCGAGGTCATATTCATCCTCTTCCACATACAATACATTCCGCTCGGTTCGATAGGTATAGCCAAGGTCTGCTTCCAATACGACTTCATCATCCACTACTTCGACAACGGTTCCCTCCACATAATTCTCTGGCAGGGTCTGGGAGAACAGATTGCCGATTACTTCTCCATCATCATTCGTAATATGACCTCCGAATGTCATGAGGTAGCTGTTGCCGCCAAGATGATCCGCGTCCGATATAAACGGTGTGAAATCTTCACTCCCACGTTCCTCTCCATAACTCCATACCTGTTCGACGGTCCTATTCTCTTTATCTATTTTATATTCAACGGCGCGTGAATAATTGTCGTTCACATCTTCCGTCCGCCCATTCCCGTTGTCATAGAGAAGGATATTGCCGTTGTCCAATTGAGAAACGGCATGCTGGCCATACTGCCATTGGAAATCTTCCCCTACCGGTGTAAGCAGTTTATCCTGAAGCTCTTCCGGCCACTCCCCTCTGTCCGGATCACTCAGAACCCAGATTACTTCTCCTGTCGCTTTGTCAAATTTAACGACAGCATCCTGGTGCCGGGAAGAAAAGATGATGGAATTGTCTTCCTCCACGTAGAAAATGGAATTTACATGCAAGTAATCTTTTTTATTGAAAGCGATCGCCTGCTGTTTGATTTCTTCCTCCGAGGCATCAGGCATCAGTTCACGGAAGCCTTCGATCGTTTCATGAATATACTGCTCATTGGAAATTCCACCTTCCATTTGGACAATTTCCCCAAGCTCATACTCATTGACAATTTTGCCGGAGTTCCGGTGGATCTCAATGGCATAATCTTCTACCGTCTTGGCATGCTCTTTTTCAGCCAGTGTAAGAATGTTGCCATTCGGGAGCTCCACTGCATCGTGATGCTGCCCGTTTACATTATAAATCTTATACACTTTGCCCATCAGATCCATTTCCAGCAGGCCGGTCTTATAATAGACTGGTGCCTGCAGCTGATCGGTCTGCACGAGGAAATTCCCATTTTCGAGCCTCGTCATCGAACTTTGCTCCTCAATCGGGGCTTCCTGGTAATCAGCGGAATTTATGTACCAGCGCACATCTCCATTCACATCAAAAGCAAACATATTACTGGTGAACGTGAGCCCATCCTTCATTTTCTCCGGGTTTGCTGTTTTCACCTCCACCTCCTGTATGGATTCAGGCAACGGATCGGTTGTGATCGTCAATTCGTTTGATTCCTTGTTTCCTTTTTTATCCGTGATGGTAATAGTCACTTTATTGTCCGTTCCAGCATACAGCCCATAAACAGGCACCTGATGTTTCTTGGTAAATTCATCGAAGGTATGCTTGACGCCGGTATGTTCGTCTTTTCCTTCAACCTCCACCGTCACTTTTGATTGCCGATCTGTTTCAAATAAGACAAGTGCCGTCAGCGGCGACCATCCATATGGATCTTCCGCGACCAACGGATCGGCTAACGTATAATCGCCTTTTTTGTACTCTTTTTTCAGGCTCTGTTCCAGCGTGGTTTGGGTTTCCAGCACATCACTGTCCGGTACATTATCGGCAGCCTGCTGATTACCCGACCATTCCGGCTTCCCTTGCGCATCCACTGCCAATGTTGGCGCAGAGCATGTCAACAGAAGCAAGAAAGCAACTGCAGTAAGCGCTGTTTTTCTGAATCTCATGGTTTTGTCCTCCCTTGTTGTGTCACAGTCCACTAATGTAAACTGATAGTATACTAATTTACCTAACGTTTACAATCATAACTTTACCCTCATTTGAAAATCAACTAATTTCATAGAGTGGTTGTAAAAATAGTCCAAAAGTAATAAGGGGATGATGCATCCCCACAAAAGGTTATGGCATGATATAATCATCGTATAGTAATGGGGGAGAAACACCTCCGTGCAACGAATGGATCTAACGGGAGACTTCTCCGAAAATGCAATAATAAGGACTGAGTGTATGACAGGACCATTTTCCAGAAAACAAATCCAACAACAGCGGGAAGCTTATATTCTTGAAGTCACAGAAGCACTGTTAAAGGAAAAAGGCTATTATGACATGTCCATGGACGAAATAGCCGCCCGTGTAGGAATTACGAAAGTCACCCTCTACCGACATTTCAAATCAAAGGAGGATCTTATCTTCCATCTGCTTTTCGGTGACTTGCCAAGCTTCTTGCAGCATCTTGATGAGAAGATCTCGACGGACCTTCCAGTCATCGAACAAATCGAATCTTTTATTTATAGGAGCATCTTGAACTTTTTACAAAAGAATTCATCGCTGTCTCTATCATTCCTGTCCTCCCTTGGGGAGCTCTCGATATTCCTGAAGAGCAAACAAAAGGATCTACAACAAGTGGAAGATACCATTGCCGAATATTTCATCCCCTTGCTGAAGGATGGCCAATCAGAAGGCTTGATTGATTCGACGGTTCCGCCCTCCATCCTTTTGGGAACTCTCTCCGGGATCATCTCCTCCGTGAGCTTACAGCAGATGAAGACAGAGAATGACTTGAGCGAGGAGGAACTAGCCGACATCGGCACCCGTCTGTATATGAAGGCGATCAGGGCTTGAGTCCACCACGCAAAAAAGCGCCAACCCCCTCGAGGATTGGCGCTTTTGCGTGTTTATTCCGTCATGCATCTCCATTATTTCTTCTATTATCCTTGCAACAAGTACGTGGATCATGATTCCAGATAAGATGGCAAGGCCGTTTTCCCCATCAGCTGCTCATCCACTTCATGGGCCAGCTCACGACCTTCGTTGATGGCCCAGACAATCAGGCTCTGCCCCCGTCTTGCATCACCTGCAGCAAAGACATGTTCTTCATTTGTTTCGAAGGTACCGTATTTGGCATCTGCCTTTTGGTTGAATGTTTTCACCCCGAAGCTTTCGAGCACCTCTTGCTCCGGTCCTTCAAAACCGATTGCAATGAACACCAGCTGTGCAGGCCATACTTTTTCCGTCCCGGGGATTTCCCTGTAGGCCATTTGCCCATGTTCATCCTGGACTTTCTCCATCTCGACCGTATGCAATTCTTTCAGATTGCCTTGTTCATCTTTGACGAAGCGTTTTGTCTGGATGGAATATTGCCTCGGGTCCTCTCCGAATGCTGCCGTGGCCTCCTTATGGGCATACTCGACACTGAATACATTCGGATATTGCGGCCACATATTGGCTTCCGTACGTACCAGCGGAAGTTTCGGATGTTTGCCGAATTGGACGATACTGCGGCAGTTCTGTCGCAGAGCAGTTGCAATGCAGTCTGCTCCTGTGTCACCACCACCGATGACGATGACATCCTTCCCTACTGCATCGATGGACTGCTCCTCCTCCACTTCTGATCCAAGCAGCTTTTTGGTGGATTCCTTCAGGTAATCCATGGCAAAATGCACACCATCCGCTTCCCTGCCCTCGATGACAAGGTCCCTCTGCTTCTGGGCCCCTGTACAAAGAAGTACGGTATCATAGTCGGCCTTCACTTCCTCTGCGGAAATATCCCTGCCCACCTCGGTATTCAAGATAAAATCGATTCCCTCCTGCTCCAGCAGACGGACACGCCGCTCAACGACATCCTTATCCAGCTTCATGTTCGGAATCCCATACATCAGCAGGCCGCCGGCACGGTCATCCCGTTCAAAGACTGTCACCGTATGTCCGGCTTGGTTCAACTGGTCGGCAGCCGCAAGCCCGGCGGGACCGGAACCGATAATGGCCACCTTCTTCCCTGTCCGCTCTTTTGGCACCCTTGGTGTGATCCACCCGTTCTCGAATCCCTTGTCGATGATGGTCCGCTCGATGCTCTTGATGGTTACAGCAGGATCATTGATGGCTACCGTACAGGAGCCCTCACACGGTGCCGGGCAGACCCTCCCGGTGAATTCCGGGAAGTTATTGGTCTTCATCAGCCGGTTCAGCGCCTCTTTCCACTGCCCTTTGTATACCAAGTCATTCCATTCCGGAATCAGGTTGTAGATCGGACAGCCGGAGGTGACACCTTGAATCTCCTCCCCCATCTGACAGAAAGGCGTACCACAGTCCATACACCTTGCCCCTTGTCTGCTCAACACTTCATCAGAGAAAGGAGCATCGTATTCCTGCCAGTCCTTTATCCGTTCAACGGGGTCACGTTCCTTCCTGTTTTCCCGCTTATAGTCGATAAACCCTGTTAGTTTCCCCATCGCTTACGCTCTCCTTCCCTTTCATAAAGTCACTAATTTTTCATTTTTCACAGGAGCAGTGGCCGCCTTCTTCTGTTTCTTCTCCTCGAAAGCATGCATGGCTGCCTCTTCCTCTTTCAAGCCCTGCTGCTTGTAGTAATCCATCCTGGCAAGCATCGCTTTATAATCTTTCGGGATCACCTTCACGAATTTCTGCCGGACGTCTTCCCACTGGTCAAGGACGAAGGAAGCTTTTCTACTGTCCGTGTAATTGGAGTGCCGACGAATCATTTCTTTTACCTCTTCCACTTCCTTCTCCGCATCCAGCTTCTCCAACGTGATCATTTCCATATTGCACAGTTTCTGGAACTTTTCTGCATCATCAGCCAGGACATAGGCGACACCACCGGACATGCCCGCCGCAAAGTTCTTGCCAACGTTCCCGAGGACCACGACACGGCCGCCGGTCATATATTCACAACCATGGTCACCGATCCCTTCGACCACTACGTCCGATCCACTATTCCGTACCGCAAAACGCTCTCCTGCATAGCCATTGATATAGGCTTCACCAGCCGTTGCACCATAGAAGGCGACATTCCCAATGATCACTTGTTCCGATTCATGCCTTCCTTCCTGCTCCGGTGCGTTGACAATGATTTTCCCGCCGGACAGCCCCTTGCCGACATAGTCATTGGCATCTCCGGTCAGCCGCATCGTCATGCCTTTTGGTATATACGCACCGAAACTCTGGCCCGCAGACCCATGGAACCGGAGGGTAATCGTGTCCTCTGGCAGTCCTGCACTTGCGTAACGCTTGGAAATTTCACTGCCTACAATGGTCCCTGCCACCCGGTCGGTATTGGTGATCGCCAACGCAACATCCACCGGTTCCTGATTCTCGATGGCATTTTCAACAGCTGGCAGCAATTCTCTCATATCAAGGCTTTCCTCCAGCTTATGATCCTGGGTGGTTTTGCAAGTGCGTGTGCCTTCTGCCTGGAACAATAGGGTAGAAAGATCCAATGAACCTGCTTTCCAGTGGTTCTTCGCCCTGTCGCTCACTTCCAGCACATCTGTGCGTCCAATCAATTCATCCATTGTCCGGAACCCGAGCTCCGCCATGATTTCGCGGACTTCCTCGGCAATATAGTACATGAAATTCACCACATGATCAGGATCACCCATGAACTTCTTCCTCAATTCCGGATTTTGAGTGGCAACCCCTACCGGGCAAGTGTCCACATGGCATAGACGCATCATCACACAGCCAAGTACGACAAGTGGTGCAGTAGCAAATCCGTATTCCTCTGCTCCAAGAATCGCGGCCATTACCACATCTTTCCCGGTCATCAATTTTCCATCGGTTTCCAGTACTACCCGGTCCCTCAAGCCATTCAGCATCAAGGTCTGATGGGTTTCGGACAGACCTAGTTCCCATGGCAGGCCGCTATGCTTGATACTCGTTCTCGGAGAGGCACCTGTCCCTCCGTCATAGCCGCTGACCGAAATTACATCGGCAGAGCCCTTCGCCACACCTGCCGCAATCGTGCCGATACCCGCTTTGGCCACGAGCTTGACACTGATCCGTGCATCACGATTGGCATTTTTCAGATCATGGATCAGCTGGGCAAGGTCCTCGATCGAATAGATATCATGATGCGGTGGCGGTGAAATGAGCCCGACACCCGGTGTGGAACCACGCACTTCGGCTACCCAAGGGTACACTTTATTCCCAGGCAGCTGGCCGCCTTCACCAGGCTTGGCACCCTGCGCCATTTTGATCTGCAATTCATCAGCATTCACCAGATAGTGGCTGTTGACGCCAAACCGTCCGGAAGCGATTTGTTTAATCGAGCTTCTTGCGAGATCTCCATTCGCATCTGGGATGAAACGTTTCGGGTCTTCTCCACCTTCCCCACTGTTGCTTCTTCCACCGATCCGGTTCATGGCGATGGCCAATGCCTCATGCGCTTCCTGACTCAAGGAGCCGAACGACATTGCGCCTGTCTTGAAGCGTTTGACGATGGAATCGGCTGCTTCCACTTCCGAGAGCGGCAATGCATCTTCTTTTTTCTTGAAACGGAACAGGTTTCTCAGGAAACTGAGGCGCTCCTCATTAGCTGCAGTGGAATATTCTTTAAAAAGATCATAATCCCCTCTCCGGCAGGCCCACTGGAGCTTGTGGATGGTTGTCGGGTTGAAAGCATGATGTTCCCCTGTTCGTCTCCACTGGAAATCAGAGCCTGAATCCAATGCTCCGTCGATGTCATCTGCATATGCCTGCTGATGACGTTTCTTGGCTTCTTCGGCAATGGTTTCCATGCCAATGCCGCCAATTTGCGAGGCGGTACCGGTGAAGTATCGGTCGATGACCTCCCGGCTGATCCCTACGGCTACGAAAATTTGCGCACCCCGATAGCTTTGGACAGTGGATATGCCCATTTTGGACATGACTTTCACCACGCCCTCGGTGATGCCATCGATATACTTCCTCACTGCCTCCGAGTAATCTTCGTGAAGCATCCCTTCCTCGATCGCCTGGTGGATGGTCTGCAATGCGAGATAAGGATGGATGGCATCTGCACCATAGCCGATCAATGCAGCAAAATGATGGACCTCTCTCGCCTCTCCGCTTTCCGCGACAATGCTCACCTTTGTCCGGGTTCCCTGACGGATGAGATGCTGATGCAGCGCACTTACCACAAGCAAGGATGGGATAGCTGTTCTGGTTTCATCCATTTCCCTGTCCGACAGAATCAACAGGCTGATCCCTCGTTCGATCGCATCCTCCGCAAAACGGAAGACTTCCTCCAGTGCCGCTTCCAAATCATTTTCAAACAGAGCAGGAATGATTTCTGCTTCAAACCCATCAAACTCATTATTTTTCAGACGCCTCATCTGTTGGCCGGAAAGCACTGGTGAAGCCGATTTCAGTCTGCGGCAGTTGGTCTGATCAGGGTGGAGGATATTGCCTTCTGCACCCAAAAGTGTCATCGTCGACGTTACCAGCTGTTCTCGGTAGGCATCGATCGGAGGGTTCGTTACCTGGGCGAATAATTGCTTGAAATAGGAAAATAGTGATTGCGGCCGGTCGGATAATATCGCCAGTGGCACATCATTCCCCATGGCACCGATCGGATCCTTTTTCTCACTGACCAACGGCACCAGATATTTCTGTACATCCTCATACGTGTACCCGAATGCTTTCTGCCGTTTCAGCAAGTCTTGCAAGGAATGCTCTGCCTCTTCCTCTTTTCCGTCCTCCAATTCCATCAGCTGGTCATCCAGCCAATCCTGATAGGGCTCGCCCGCTGCCATTTCTTCTTTGATCTCCTCATCCGAAATGATCCGGCCTTCTTCCAAGTCAAGCAGGAGCATTTTCCCTGGGCTCAGTCTATCTTTATACAGGACGTTTTCCTCTTCCACATCGATGACACCGACTTCCGAGGAGAAAATAAGATAGTCGTCTTTGGTCACATAATACCTTGCCGGGCGCAGACCATTCCGATCAAGAATAGCCCCAATCTGTTTTCCATCCGTAAAGGATATGGCAGTAGGTCCGTCCCACGGCTCCATCAAGGTGCTGTGGTACTCATAGAAAGCTCTCTTTTCCGGAGACATATGCGGATTGTTCACCCATGGTTCCGGAATCATCATCATGGCTGCATGGGCAGGCCGTCTGCCGGCCAGCACAAAGAATTCCAATGCATTATCGAGAATGGAGGAGTCGCTTCCATCCGGGTCCAGTATCGGAAATACTTTATCCAGATCATTACCGAATGCTTCGGAAACAAGCTGCCCTTCCCGAGCACGCATCCAATTGACATTGCCCCTCAATGTATTGATCTCGCCATTATGCATGAGGTAACGGTTCGGGTGGGCCCTTTCCCAGCTCGGGAATGTGTTGGTACTGAACCGGGAGTGCACGAGGGAAAAGGCGGACACGAAATCCTCATCCTGCAAATCGAGATAGAATGCATCCACTTGCTCCGGTGTCAGCAGACCCTTGTAGACAATCGTCTGCGTAGAAAGACTGGTGAAATAGAACCGATCTTCCTTTCCCCTTGCTGCATTCTCCGCCTGCTTGCGAATCAAATACAACTTCCGCTCCAACTCTATTTCTTCCTCGATCGATGCATCCGCTCCGATGAACACCTGGCGGATGACCGGACAACTGGAACGCCCTTGTTCACCGAGCACATCCGGCTTCACAGGGACCGACCTCCATCCGAGCACCCTTTGCCCTTCCTGCTCAATAAACCCATTGATTTTCTGTTCCATCTCCTCCCTCGCTTCATCGTTTTGGGAGAAGAAAATCATCCCTACACCATACCTTCCTTGTTCCGGCAGTTCTATATCTGTCAGCACCTTTCGGAAATACTGATCAGGTACCTGTACCATCAATCCGGCCCCATCCCCTGTCAAAGGATCACTCCCCTGGCCGGCGCGATGATCGAGCCTGCGCAGCATTTCCAGTCCCTTTCGGACAATATCATGGTTCGGATTTCCGTTCATCTCTGCATATAAGCCGATGCCGCACGCATCATGTTCAAACTCAGGACGGTAAAGGCCTTGCGCTTCTGGTAGTTGATGATAATCCATCCTTTATACCTCCGTTCGTAGGAATCTGTAATTTCAATCTCATTTAATTATAAGACTATTCATTCATCTATACAATATGGATTTTAGCTAAAAATAATCTCAATTTGATATGAATTATATCGGGAATGGCATAACACTTTGTCCAACATGCTATATCAATGGGATGGAATGGGATATCTCCGCCACTTAGATTACTTCCCCTGACTATGGGGAAACTGAAAGGTAAGTCCAACGAATGTTATGGAGGTATGTATATGGATATTAAAGCTGCAGTAACGCATGGAAAAGGGGAGGATTTCCAACTGGAGGAAGTCCAACTGGATGATCCTAAGCACGATGAAGTGATGATCAAAGTAGTCGCATCAGGTGTCTGCCACACAGATGCCGTGGCACGGGATCAGGATGTGCCGGTCCCGCTTCCTGCCGTTTTGGGGCATGAAGGGTCAGGCATCGTAGAGAAGGTAGGATCCAGCATCCAAACGGTAGAGCCTGGTGATCATGTGGTACTCTCCTTTTCTTCCTGCGGGCACTGTGAAAACTGCCTGACCGGCCATCCCGCCTATTGCCTACGGTTCAATGACCTTAATTTCGGCGGAATCATGAACGACCAGACCAAGCGACTGCATCAAGATGGTCAGGAGGTATCCAGCTTTTTCGGGCAATCTTCTTTCGGGACATTCGCTGTTGCCAACGAACGAAATGTGGTGAAAGTGGATAAAGATGTGGATCTGGAGCTGTTGGGGCCGCTCGGTTGCGGAATCCAGACCGGCGCCGGCACCATCCTCAATAAGCTGCAGCCCACCTTCGGGGAAACCGTGGCAGTGTTCGGCTGTGGTGCCGTCGGATTAAGTGCCATCATGGCAGCCAAGATTGTCGGCTGTTCCAAAATCATCGCGGTCGACCTTCATGAGAGCCGGCTAGAGATGGCCAAGGAGCTCGGCGCGACCCACACCATCAATGGAAAAGATGCCGACACAGTGGAAGAAATTAAACGTATCACCAATGGAGGCACCAATTACTCGGTGGAAACAACCAGTGTACCGGCACTGGCCATCCAATCATTGCATGCATTGAAGCCGCGTGGCACTTCAGCTGTAGTCGGTGTCACCCAAGAAACAGAGTTCAATGTGTTCGAAGACATCATGGCGGAAGGAAAAGGCCTGGTTGGAGCCATTGAGGGAGATTCCGTTCCCCAAATATTCATCCCGAAATTGGTGGAGTATTATAAACAAGGACAGTTCCCTTTCGATAAACTGGTTAAGTTCTATGAAATGGAAGAGATCAATAAGGCCTTTGATGAATCTAAAGAAGGAAAAACCGTGAAACCGATCGTGAAAATGCCATAAAAAACTGCGGCGCATTCAGGCGCCGCAGTTTTCTTATATCCATTACGCTTTTTCCACGACATATGCTTTTTTCTCCCGGAAGTGCTTCTCTGCATCCTCCTCGGAATGTTCGAAAAAACCGTCTAATTCGTGTGTCACCTTGTATTCCCGTTCCGGATCGGTGAACAACTGATTTTCATTATTGGAGAGTAGTACCGCGTCCGTCGTGCTGATGAAACTGTCCAGTTCTTTTGCCGTGTAGTGCTGACCCTTCTTCAGTGTGTTCAGACCTGAAATGGACATTGGAATTACCTCCTTTTGGATGGTCATTAATCTTTTTCCCCACCCCCGTCACCAACTAAACCGGAGGAATATTCCCCCGGAAACCTCACATCCTAATAAGAGTAGATGAAAGAAAGGATTGGAAAATATGCGACATATTTGGGCTTTATTGATCAAATTTTTGATAACAGCAACGGTCCTCTTCTCCATTTTGACCATCTTCGAAGCGGCCAGCCTTGGGGAGATATTGTGGATGAGTCTTCTGATCACCGGTGCCGCTTATCTGATTGGGGATTTATTCATACTCCCCCGTTATGGAAATACAATCGCATCCATTGCCGACTTCGGCCTTTGTGCCGTTGCCGTCTGGCTCCTCAGCATGATTTTCGTGGACCAAGGATTCCCTGTATTCACCGCAGCTCTGTTCATCGGCTTTTTCATAGCAATCAGTGAAGCGCTTTTCCATATTTACATGCAAGAGAAAGTGCTGATTGACGATGATGAACAGGAAAAGGGCCAAGGCATACGGAGAGAACAGCTGCAAACAGAATTTGCTGAAGAACACAGACATGATGAAAAGGAGAAGAAGTAGCCCGGGGCTCCGGGCTGTTCCTTTTAAATCGAGGCTCACTCGCGGATAGTATCGTGTATAACCGAAAAGGAGAATCAGGATATCCACAAATAACCAGAAAAAGCAGTCCAATTGATCAGCAATTGAACTGCTTTAGTCCGTACTATTCACCATGCCGTTCAGAACCTTGCATTCAGAACCTTCCTATTAATGGGAAGTAGAATAGCGGTTGTGTCCGACAGGGCCATTTCTTGTAATATAAATGTGGAAGAAATATTCAGCCCCTGCAATGACCAATGCAGAAATGATCGCTGCTACTGCCATGGACTCCCAAGCAATACTGGACAGCGCCATTCCCAGCAGCCATACCACAACGAACGTCAACCCTAGATCCGACATCGTCGCCATCATATTTCCATTCTTCGGGAGGACACCAAGATCCCCGGCAAAATAGGAGATGGCTCCAAGAACCACCGTAATGATCAATACATTCCAGAAGGACATTCCATAACCAATTCCCAGTACCAAGTACAGTGCGACCAGTGTCAACAGGCCTTTAATCAAAAGCGCCTTTCCATGTTCCATGATGTCTTACCTCCTTTAGATGAATGATAGAAATGCGTTCGATTGTCGCCCGGTCTTCGCTTCTCTCTGGGCTTACTATGCTTTTCCCGGATATGGTGGGAATAAACGTATGTCAAGCCATAATTCCAAAAAAATCCAAACGAAAGGCTGTCTCCTTAAGGGACAGCCTTCGATCACTTCATTATTTCTGGTCATGTGGTGGTGTGTCATGCACATACGGAGGTGCCGGTTCCAATTTCGGTTTTTCCGCATGGGCCACAGGCTTGCTGGCATACTCGAACTTTGCCTTGCCGTCAGGCGCTTCTTTGCCCATCCAATCGAGCTGTGCACTTTCTTCTCCTTCCGAGAAGTTGATCAGCTGATGGGAGAATTCAGTTGCTTCCCATTCTGGAGGAACGGTCGACGGTGCAACGACTCCTTCTTTTTCTTCAAGCTCCCTGATTGCTGCGATCCACTGATTCTGATGCATAGTGTCGCGTGCCAGCAAGAAGGACAGCATTTCCCTGACCCCGCGGTCCTCCGTCATCTCATACAGACGGGCAACCTGCAAGCGCCCTTGGGATTCGGCATTCACATTGGCACGCATGTCCGCCAACAGATTTCCGCTGGATACAATGTAATCAGCGTTCCACGGGTTGCCGTTCGCATCCTTTGGAGCAGCGCCCAACCCATTGACGATTGCATGCTGTGGATTCATGTCGCCCATAATAGAACCGATCACCGGGTCTTTCGCCGCTTCTTCCTGATCTTTTACAGCAGCTTTGTCCAACAATCTCGCAATCATGGTAGCAATCATTTCCACATGGCCGATTTCCTCCGCACCAGTATCCATGATCAGGTCCTTGTATTTTTCATTTCCTCTCGTATTCCAACCCTGGAATAGATACTGCATGGCAACAGAGATCTCTCCGAACTGCCCGCCGAGTATTTCCTGCAGCTTTTTGGCATAGACAGGATCCGGACGTTCCGGTTTCGCGTGGAATTGGAGTTCCTTCTTATGTGTAAACATCAAACATCCGCCTTTCTGAAAAGTAGTTTGGAAGATGGACGGGTTCCCGATCGCACAGCGACTCTACCGACGCATCGGTTGTCCTCAATTATTTCCGGTTCTGCCAGTAAATGGATGACTGGCTCTTTTTGACTATACCCACAGAGAAAGACGTTAAACCTGGAACAGGAATGTTTGACGAAGCAGGGAAAAGGAAATGGACAAGTAAGAACGATAAATAATCTTTTCCATGACAGAAAGGTGGTAGAATCATGACAGACGACAACAAAAAGAAGCATAATCAGGATTCACCAGAACAGGAGATGAAGAAGAATGATCCTGATCAGGACATCAGCCCACAGCGTGAAAATGATACAAACCCAAAACAGAACGACAACCATAAATAAGAAAAAACGGCCCTGGAATAGACTTCCGGGCCTTTTCTTATACTAAGGCTGAACACAAAAGGAGTGTGCTCCCATGTACAAAAAGATCCTTCAGGAAACAGGACATCGTGACAGCCCCCTGCCTGCCGGTCCATGGATGATGACCCAGAAATGGGACGACTTGTTATTCCTCCATCTTCCCGCCTCCCCCGAAACCATCCGCAGATACGTCCCAGACCAAATGGAACTGGATACCTATGATGGCGAGGCTTGGGTCTCCATCATTCCGTTCAAGATCAGCGATATGCGCATCCGGCTGCTCCCCTCTTTCCCCTATATCAGGAAGTTCCTTGAATTGAATGTCCGCACCTATGTGAAAAGGGATGGCATTCCCGGCATCTATTTTTTCAGCCTGGATGCAGAGAAACTCCTGCCAGTGCTTGGTGCCAGAATGGGAACCCTCCCCTACTACTATGCGAATATGGGGATGAAGAAACGAGGAGATTGGTTCCACTACCATAGCAAACGCCATGGCAATCGTGAACTGGCCTTCAAAGGCAGATACCGCCCTATGTCGGAAAGCCGTTTTCCGGAAAAAGGCACACTCGATCACTGGCTGCTCGAACGCTACTATTTATGGACACAGGTGAAAGACCATGTATTCACCGTCGGCATTCATCACCTGCCATGGAAGGTAGCCGATGCTGAAGCAATCATCGAGAAACAAGGGCTTACCCCGTTCCTTCCCGCCGAAGCGACCGGGAATCGGATGCTCCTGCATTATGCCCATTCCCGCCGCGTTCTGTTCTGGCCATTAAAAAAAGCTTAGGCATGCAGAAAAAAGAAGCTTCCGCCACGTGCTGACGGAAGCTTCTGATATTATCGTCGGATCCACTCCCACGCTTCTTCCAATTCATTCTTGCCGAAATGTTCGGTCATGATCCCCGGGAGAACATCACCTATTTTCACTGCATTCTCCACCCATTTCTTCTCGCTGACCACGGCGAATTTGCGGAACTGGTCCCAACGCTTGGCATCCACTTTCGGACCCTTCAACAGCCCCTGCAAGGTCATACCGTCTATATCTTTTATGATCGCCAGGATATTGAATGGTTCATCTTCACCGAAAGTGTCTCTTACATGCTGATCCATTTTTTCTGCATCCTCTCCGGTCGCCTTGCCGTCCACCTCTACACAAATTGTGGATGGGTCACGGCTCGGAAGAATACGGAACATCGAATGACCCTCCTTTATGGTTTATAGATGCAGTTCCCTGCATGGCATAAGGCGAAACGACCCATTCCTTTCCTTCATCTTTTACAAAATCATGACATTTCCCCAGGACGTCCTGCTTAGGTACGTTTTCCTTCCCGTCCATTGTGGTAGTTCATCTATTAGAGTAGTAGAGTTATAGAGAGTGTGGTGAAAACAGAAAATGAAACATATATTTCACAAATTTCAAAGCCGATCGGTCTTCATCATTTCCGCCATCATCATCTTTACGGTGGTATTATGGGGACTTCTTTCCCCCAGCTCGATGACCGGGATCACTACTGGGCTGATGGACCAGATGACCCAGAGCCTCGGCTGGTTCTATGTCATCTCAACCGCCCTGTTCATCGGTTTCTGCCTGTATCTGGGCGTCGGTCCATACCGCCGGATGAAGCTGGGGCAAAAGGATGATCAACCGGAGTATTCCTACCTCGCATGGATCGGCATGCTGTTTGCTGCCGGCATGGGGGTCGGGCTCGTCTTCTGGGGAATCGGAGAACCCTTATCCCATTTTGCACAGCCACCTGCCGGTACGGAAGCCGGTACCCAGGCTGCAGCAGAAAGAGGATTGCTTCTCAGTGTCTTCCATTGGGGATTCCATCCATGGGCCATCTATGCGGTGGTCGCTCTCGGCCTCGCCTTTGCAAAATATAGGAAAGACTTGCCAGGCTTGGTCAGTTCATCCTTTTACCCCTTAATTGGAGAACATGTCCATAAATGGCCTGGCAAGCTGATCGATATCGTAGCAATCGTCGCTACGACCGTGGGGATCGCCACCTCATTCGGCTTGAGCACCATGCAGTTCGGAAGCGGTCTGTCCCAAGTATTCGGACTGCCGAACAACAGCTGGATGCAGTTGATCATCATCGGCACGGTAACAGCCATCTTCCTTATCTCGACCGCTTCCGGTCTGGACAAAGGAATGAAATACCTCAGCATATCCAACCTTGGAATTGCCGGAGTCCTTATGCTGATGGTCCTCATCCTTGGGCCGACCGTGTTCTTGATCGAGCATATATCCAAAACCATCGGACAGTATGGTTCCAGTTTGTTTGAGCTGAGCTTCCGCACCACTCCATATACAGAAAACGAGTGGATGGGGACATGGACCCTCTTTTACTGGGCTTGGATCATTTCCTGGAGCCCATTCGTCGGAACCTTCATCGCCAGGGTCTCCAAAGGACGTACACTAGGTGAGTTCATGTTTGGCGTATTGGTCGTACCGACACTTCTGACCATTTTCTGGTTTGTCATTTTCGGCGGAACCGGTTTGCATATGGATTTGACCGGACAAACGGATTTCGCCTCTGACATCGCACAAAAACCGGAGATTGGATTGTACCTGGTATTGGAACAGCTGCCGTTCGGTTTCATCATGAGCCTGGCAGCCCTGGTACTGATCGGCATCTTTTTCGTTACGTCAGCGAACTCTGCCACCTATGTTCTGGGCGTATTCTCCTCTTCAGGCAATTTGAACCCGAAAAACAGTATCCTGATCATATGGGGCCTGCTGATCTCTGCCATTGCCACCGTATTGCTTTTGAGTGGAGGACTCAATGGGCTGCAGGCAATCGCCACCATCACCGCCCTGCCATTCGGTATCATCATGCTCCTGATGATGGTCGCCATTCTCCGCAACTTCAAAAGAGAAGGCAGAGAAAAACAGAAAGTGGAAGAAGAAGAAGACTGGTAGAATGATGATCGACCAGGGGTAGGCGTGTGTGGGGCTGTATATCAGCAGCACAGGCAGGATATCAGCGGGTGCGCGGGGATATCCGCTGTTCAGGCTGGATATCGCCTGCTGCTCCGATTTATCCGCCGCTCACCCCACATATCGCTTGGTGCTCCGGGTTATCGGCAGCACAGGCCGGTTATCGCTAGGTGCTCCGGTTTATCCGCTGCTCAGGACGCATATCGCCAGATGCACAGATTTATCAGCTGCTCACCCCACATATCGCCTGGTGCTCCGATTTATCAGCTGCTCACCCCACATATCGCCTGGTGCTCCGATTTATCAGCTGCTCACTCCCGATATCGCTAGGTGCTCCGGGTTATCAGCAGCACCCGCCACATATCAGCTGGTGCACTGGTTTATCCGCTGCTCACGCTCGATATCGCCTGGTGCGCCAGGTTATCAGCAGCACCCGCCACATATCAGCTGATGCACTGGTTTATCCGCTGCTCACTCCCGATATCACCAGGTGCGCCAGGTTATCAGCAGCACCCGCCACATATCAGCTGATGCACTGGTTTATCAGCTGCTCACTCCCGATATCGCTAGGTGCTCCGGGTTATCAGCAGCTCACCCCATTATCGCTAAAAGTCACTTCAGCAATTCCGTTAAAATTCACCTACCGTACCAGCGGAGGCAGAATGCGTAGACTCCTGTGGGAATAGCACGAGTCTGAAGGCCCCACAGGAAACGTTTTTTGCTTCCGAGGAGACTGAGGCCGTGGCCACGGAAAGCGAAGCGTTCTGCCGGAGCGATTGCAAACAAACTTTTTTCCTTTCAGACGAATGGAGAGAATTTCAATGATGCTGTATATATGATTTGAATCAATAGTGAACAAAAACAACCCACGAGGAATTCCCCCGTGGGTTGTTTTTGTTGAATGTCGTTTATTGTGCTGCCATACCGCCATCGATCCGATACTGCGAACCACTGATGAAGCTGGACTCATCGGAAGCCAGGAATAATACCAGATTGGCAATATCCTCGGATTCACCATAGCGTTGCATCGGAATCGCCTGCTCTTGCTGTGTCTTCGCAGATTCGGCGTCATCCGGATTGAACCCTTTTTCCAGGGAACGCATCATTCTGGTATTTACCGGGGACGGATGGATGGAATTGACGCGTACATTCGAATCAGCCACTTCCAATGCAGCTGTTTTGGTCAACCCGATAACCGCGTGCTTGGAAGTGGTGTACGGAGCAACACCCGGAGTTCCGATGAACCCGGCAACAGATGACGTATTGATGATGCTGCCGCTTTCCTGCTTCGCCATGACCGGCATCACATATTTCAAACCGAGGAAGACCCCTTGGACATTGACACCGAGCACCTTATTGAAGTCTTCCAGGCTCTGTTCCGGAATCGGAGCCACTTTGCCCTCAATCCCCGCATTATTGAAGAAGATATCGATGGAACCGAATCGATCGACGGTTTCATCTACATATTTTTTCACATCCTCTTCTTTCGTGACGTTTGCTTCCACTGTAATCACTTCGCCAAGAGAGTCCAGTTCCTTCTTCGCTTCATCCAAGGCATCCTGGTTCATATCGACCAAGGTCACTTTAGCCCCTTCTTTGAGAAATTTCTCTGCGGTCACTTTACCAATGCCACCGGCTCCCCCGGTGATGATTGCTGTCTTTCCTTCCAGTCTAGCCATTTCCATATGCACTCCTTTCAAATAGGTTGGTTCAATAGGTTAATATTCATAGGAAAATGTTACTTATTACTCATGTTCCCCTTGGCACAGACAGTAAACATCGGAGACCGCCGTGCGATAACATAAGTGGCTCACCTGCCGCCAGTGGAAAGCTAGGCATATTTCCCTAGCGGCTATCTCCACGAAACCAAAGGTCAATTTTCCTTGGGATGAGACAATCCTGTCCCATACTCTATACTCTTTTCCTCTATCAAAAACCGCTGAACCATTGTCCGAGCGCTACGCCGGCATAGTTTCCCACGATATAGCCGATCGTGCCGACAATCAATATCGGGGCGACCAGTTTGCTCCATCCTTTGGAAATGGCCATTGCAGCCGCTGTAGTAGGCCCGCCGATGTTCGCATTGCTGGCGATGATGACCTCCTCCAGATTGAATTTGAACAGTTTGCCGAAAATGAAGGAGAACAGCATATTCACGGCAACCATCACAAATACGAGCACGAACAGCATCGGCGCGTTCTGCAGAATGACAGGCAGGGATGCAGGAACGCCAATCACGACAAAAAAGATATAAATGAGATAAGTGCCGATTTCCTGTGCCCCCCTGATGCTTTCAAAATAACGGGAAAACACGGTGACCGCTACCAATGTAAGTGTGGTCAACATCAAATAGCCGTCCCCTAATATGGTGTTCAAGATGCTCAACACGACATTTTCCCCGGATGGTATAATGGAAGCGAAAATTTCCGCCAGCTTGAAAGAAACAGCAACCAGCGCAAGTGCCGTACCGACTGCCAGTGCAATATCTTTCAAGGAAATCTCTTTTCCTTTCCAATAGGAGGCTGCCAGGTTTTCATCCTTGTCCGTCCGGGTCTCCTCCACTTCCTTGATATGTGGAGTGGAAAATCGTCTGGTGAAGAATTTCGAAGCCGGGATGGCCATAAGTACAAGAAAGTACAGTGCCATCATCATATTATCGGCCACCACAGTGGAAGAAATGACCTCCCCCGGTGTCTCGAAGCGTGCAGACAATGCGGCCAGGTTGACGCTCCCGCCGATATACGATCCGGTCATGATGGCGGCTATCTCATCCAGTCCTGGTATCACATCCTTTAAAAGGAAAAACGCGGTGATCGCCCCGGCGACCGTACCGATCCCGCTCAACAGGAACATGAGCAAGAGACGTCCGCTTTCATTCCATATTTTGATGATGTTGGATTGGAATAGCAGCAGCGGAATAGCGAGCGGAACGACATAGGCCCAGACTGCATCATAGACAGGCGATTCCAATGGAATGACCTGTAAATTGGCCAGGAGCATCGCACCGACCAGGGCAATGATCGCCCCGGACACTTTGGATGCCCAGCTGTATTTCTGTTCCAAATAGATGCTTATTGCTGCCCAGCCGGCCAAAAATGCCCAAAGCAGCCAGGTCTCGTCCGGCTGGATAATCGAATAAATCATGATCTCTCTCCTTTTTCTATGTGTGTAATATGCACATATTATACAGAAACAAAGGAACATTCTCAAAACTATCCCTTGTTTTATCCATGTACTACCTCTCTATTCGCTGTTTACAGGGTTTCCCCCTTTTCTATTCGTGGAAAATGTTATATCCTATAGGAGTTATAGGATTTTTCTGAAGTGACCAAAGGAGGACACACGATGACCATGAAAAAGACATTGACACTTGCCGGTTCTGATTCCAGCGGCGGTGCAGGTATACAAGCAGATTTGAAAACATTCCAGGAACATGGAGTCTATGGGATGAACGCTCTCACTTCCATTGTAGCCATGAACCCGGAGGACTGGAGCCATGACGTAACAGCCATCGATACAGACGTGGTGGAGAAGCAGTTGAATACCATCCTTTCCGTCGGCATCGATGCCATGAAATCAGGAATGCTGGGCTCTGTCGAGATCATTAAACTTGGAGCAGAGAAGATCGATGAATTCCATATCGATAAGTTTGTACTCGACCCGGTGATGGTATGTAAAGGGGAAGATGAAGTGCTGCAGCCGGAAAACACCGATGCGATGAGAGAATATCTCCTCCCTCGTTCCCTGATCACCACCCCGAACCTGTTTGAAGCAGGACAACTTGCCCAGACTGGCCCGATCAAGACCATTGACGGCATGAAAGAGGCCGCCAAGAAAATCCATGAGCTTGGCGCGAAGCATGTGGTCATCAAAGGCGGGAAAGAATTGGACCATGATAAAGCCATCGATCTATTTTATGATGGACAAGATTTCACCCTGCTGGAGCAGGATAAGATCAATACCACTTATAACCATGGGGCAGGCTGTACATTTGCTGCAGCTGTGACAGCCAACCTGGCCAATGGAAAGTCTGTTAAAGATGCGGTCAGCGATGCAAAGGATTTCGTCACTGCAGCCATTGCCCATGGCTGGAAACTGAACCAGTTCGTCGGTCCGGTCATGCATGGTGCGTATAACCAGACAGGCGGCAATCAATAAGACAGCAAAGACCCGGAGCGGCTATCAGATGCCGTTCCGGGTCTTTTATCTGTCTATTCCTCTTCCTTTTTTGTCTGATCAGATTCCTGCTGGTCCGCCTCAGCTTCAGCATGCTCCGTTTCTGCTGACTCCTTTGCGGCCGAAATTTCTTCATAACTGTTCCTCATCCCGGCATCAAAGTTATTGACTTGGCCCCGGGAGACATAGCTTTCCAGCATGGCCTTCAAGTCTATTCCTGTTGTCTCCTTCAACGACTCTTGGATGCCAAGCATGGTGGATGTGACACTGCCGGCAACCTTCGATGTACCACCTCGCGAGTCGGATCCACCCATATCGATGACCTTCATATCCTTGATTTGCGAAATAGGTGCAGACACCTTCTCCGCATATTCAGGCAATACGTTGATCAGCATTTCCATGACGGCAGCTTCTCCATACTGTTCCATGGCTTTGGCCATCCGTTCTTTCGCCTCTGCTTCGGCAATACCGCGCTGGCGGATGACTTCTGCTTCGGATTCCCCGCGGATCCGTTCCTTTTCTGCCAGTGCTTCTGCTTCTTTCGTTGTCCGGTATGCTTCCGTATCCGCAATGGACCGGCGCCGTTTGTTCTCTTCTTCCTCCAACTGTACCGCCCGCTGGCGCTCGATGTACTGTACTTTCAATTCCTCTTCCTTGACCTGCTGGGCCAGCTTCTGCCGTTCCAGCTCGCCCGCCTGCTCGGCGTTCGCTTGCGCCCGGTTGGTCTCCTTCTGGAATTCCGCTTCTTTAATATCCTTTTCGTTCTTCGACTGGGCGATCGCCGTCAATCGGCGGTTCGACTCTTCCTGTGCCTCTTGGTCGTTTTTCGCCTGATAGATGCGTGTTTCCTTCTTGGCATCAGATTCCGCCATATCGGCATGCTTCTGCACTTCCGCAATATGCGGGCGCCCAAGAGCATCGATGTAGCCATTTTCCTTATCAACATCCTCTACATCATTCAACGCAAAGGACGTGATTTCAAAGCCCATCCCCTTCAAATCGGCTTCCGCTATCTTTTTCACCTGTGTATTGACTTCCTTGAAGTCATTGTAGATCTTTTCAATCGGCAGGGATGCAATGATGGACCGGAGATGCCCGTTCAGCACATCCTGCAACTCAGACTCACGCTCATTCTGTTTCTTACCCAGGAATTTCTCAGCAAAGTTGGCCATGATCGCCAGCTCGCTTCCGATACTGATTACCGCCGTACTGGCGACCCGTACCGGAATCCCTTCCTTTGTATAAGCTTTCTCGGAATCGACCTGGAGCTGAAAGGATGTAAGATCGATCGGAGTTGCCGTCTGGAACATACGCAGACGGTAACCGCCGCCACGGATGATCTTCACCGAACGTCCGTTATCATCCTCGAATACATTCTTCTCTTTTTCGGGATCTCCCAAATTCGGCCCCGTGACAATCAAGGCTTCATTCGAACTGGCTGTCTTATAACGAAGCCTGAAGATGATGAATGTGCTGATTCCGCCAATGAGAGCCACCGCTCCCAGAATGACAAGAATAATCAAAACTAGTGCGTTTTCAAACATAAAACTGACCCGCCCCTTTTCTAGATGTATGTACCAGCTTTTTGAAGCCGGTATAACTGTAATACGGATGAGTTTTCAAATGGTTTCAGTATAAATGGAATTTTCTGCTGATGGATCTGTTAAAAATAGAGTTCCGTTTATCCCCTGCCAAACTAGGGTACAATGGATAAAAACAAACGGAGGGGGGCCCATCCAATGGGTGTGATTGACAATAAATTCTCCAAAGGACCGCAAATCAACTATTCCAGCCGCAATTTGTGGTCCGGTATCCTTTTCGGGCTTGGACTGGTGGCTTTTCTGGATGAAATGATCTTTCACCAGTTGCTCGGGTGGCACCATTTCTATGACAGGTCGACTACCCAGATCGGGCTCCTGTCGGATGGCCTGTTTCATGCCTTCAGCTGGTTTGCTACGGTCGGCTCCTTGTTCATGGTGGCAGATCTCCGGCGACGGAGCGCATGGTGGGTGAAACGATGGATTGGCGGCGTCCTCCTCGGTCTCGGCGCCTTCAACTTGTATGACGGAATCGTCCAGCATAAGCTGATGCGCCTCCATCAAATCCGCTATGATACCGACAACCTTCTTCTCTATGATCTAGCGTGGAACCTTATTGCAACGATTATCTTAATCATCGGTATTGTCGTTGTCCTGCAAACCAGGAAACTAATGAAAGGAAAGGTCAAGTGATATGAAAGACCATCATCTGCCTGTTTTCGCAGAATGGGTCCTTTCCCTTCCCTTCCTTGCCGCCCTGTTCATTTACATAGCAGCTTTGATTGTTTCCAGAAAAAACGGCAGGCACTGGCCGATCTACCGTACAATGCTATGGTTGGCCGGAACACTGCTCTGCCTGATATCTGTTGCAGGTCCGCTGGCACAACTCGCCCACGGAGATTTCCGCGTCCATATGACAGGCCATCTCCTGCTCGGAATGCTTGGCCCTTTGCTGATGGCCCTCGGTGCACCGGTGAAATTGCTGCTTCGTTCGCTGCCGGTTGAGCATGCAAAGAAATTCACCCGGATTCTCCGCAGCAGGATCCTCGGCTTCTTGAGCAACCCGGCTGTCACAGCGACAGTGAATCTCGGCGGCCTTTGGATTCTCTATACAACGGATCTATATCAGCTGATGCATGAAAGTACGCTGCTTCATATCCTCATCCACTTGCACATCTTTTTGGCCGGATACCTGTTCACCGTATCTTTGATTTATGTGGAGCCGATTCCGCATCGAACCAGCTACCTGTATCGCAGTGCCATCCTGGTGCTCGCACTTGCTGCCCATGGGATCCTATCCAAGCATATTTATGCCAATCCTCCTCAGGGTGTCCCTTCGCAGGAAGCGGAAACAGGCGGCATGCTGATGTATTACGGTGGGGATGCAGTCGATTTGCTCATTGTAGTGATCCTCTGCTATCACTGGTATCAAGCCGCCGCACCGAAGGAAACGGACAGGGAGGTTTCCGCCTCCGGCTAATTCGAAAAACGAAAAAACAGCATACCTAGCACTGATGCTGGTATGCTGTCTCCTATTCTTCTCTTATTCATTCATGCCTATTATTCAGGCTTCCTTCCTCAACACAACGGTATGTTGCTCCTTCTTTGCCTTCGAGGCTGATGGCAGCATATGGAAGACGATGTTCAGGACGATGGCCGTGGCACTTCCCGCTACAATCCCATTGCTTGTCAGTATTTGGATGCTCGATGGGAACGCGGCGAAAATCTCAGGCACCACCGTCACACCAAGTCCCATCCCTACCGAACAGGCCACAATCATGGAGTTCTCCGGAGAATTCGGGATGACCTTGCTCAGCATCTTGATTCCCTGGGAAATAACCATACCGAACATGGCGATCATTGCTCCACCCAAGACAGGAGTCGGAATGATGGTAGTCAGTGCCGCAATCTTCGGCACCAATCCAAGCCCGATCAGCATGAAAGCTGCGACAAATATGACCCTTACCGATTTGACGCCAGTCATCTGGATCAGTCCGACGTTCTGGGAAAATGCTGTATATGGGAAGGCATTGAAGATTCCTCCCAGGAGGATGGCCAGCCCTTCCGCCCGGTATCCCCGGGCAAGGTCTTTCTGCTCCAATTCCTTCTCCGTAATATCCCCCAACGCAAAATACACACCGGATGATTCTACCAATGACACCATCGCTACGAGAATCATAGTCACAATGGCAGACCACTCAAAGGTCGGCATGCCAAAATAGAAAGGCTGGGCAAGATGGAAATACGATGCTTCTCCCACTGCTGAAAAGTCGACCATTCCCATGAAAGCCGCAGCGGCTGTTCCGAATACAAGCCCCAATAGAATGGAAATGGAACGGATAAATCCTCGGCTGAACCGGTACATCAAGATAATGAACAACAATGTTCCAAAGGAAAGAGCGATATTGGATAGGGAGCCGAAATCTTCCGCACCTTGTCCGCCACCCATGTCATTGATCGCTACCGGAATCAGCGTAATACCGATGATCGTGACCACCGTGCCAGTTACGACCGGTGGGAAAAAGCGGACCAGCTTGCCGAAGAATTTGCTGATCAGGACGACGAATAAACCGGAAACGATGATCGCCCCATATATCGCAGAAACTCCATACTCGCCGCCGATCGCGATCATCGGCCCGACTGCCGTGAAGGTACAACCGAGAACAACAGGGAGCCCGATGCCGAAGTAGCGGTTTTTGACTACCTGCAAAAGGGTCGCCACCCCGCACATCAAAATATCGATGCCGACCAGATAGGTCAGTTGTGCAGATGTGAGACCAAGCGCCCCACCTACAATCAATGGCACCAGAATGGCTCCTGCGTACATGGCCAATACATGCTGAATCCCTAATGCTGCTGTTTTCATACGGCTGCCTCCTCTTTGCTGAATTGGATTTCCCCTTGTTTCAGAGATTCAATGATTGCCAATGACTCCACACGGATACCCTTCTGGCGCAACTCGTCGCCGCCATCCTGGAATCCTTTCTCAATGACGATGCCAAGGCCCGCCAGATCAGCTGACGCCTGCTCGACCAGATGGATCAACCCCCATGCGGCCTGTCCATTCGCTAAAAAGTCGTCAATGACGAGGACGGTATCCTCCTGCTGGATATATTCTTTAGAGATGGAAATCTCATTACTCTCCTGTTTCGTATAAGAATAGACGTCAGCCGAGTACAGATCATCCATCAATGTCAGCGATTTTTTCTTTCTTGCAAATATGACCGGCACTCCCATGTACAAACCTGCCATGACAGAAGGTGCGATTCCGGATGATTCCAAGGTGAGTATCTTGGTCACTCCCGCCTCTTTAAACCTGCTGTCGAATTCCTCCCCAATGGCTTGCATCAAGACCGGGTCCACCTGATGGTTCAAGAATGCATCGACTTTCAATACCGTGTCGGACAAGACCTTGCCTTCCTGCATGATCTTCTGCTTCAGTCTTTCCATGATAATCCCCTTTCTTTCTGGTCAAAGATGATATCCACTTCAGCATTCCATATCCCAGCAGACGAAAAAGCCCGAAAAGTGTACTTCTACCATCGCCATGATAAAAGCAAACTTTTCGGGCTTTTTGAAAACCGAAAAGGAATGGCGACGCCTTGTTCAGAGACGTCCCCCATTCACTCCGCTGCTTTCCATAGTCGGTTCATTTACGGTAAACCGGTAGAGACTTGCGGGCCATATCCCCGCGATTATATGAAAATGCCTTATTGAATTGTTTACAGTATAGCATGTGAATCGGGAAAAACAACCCCGCACCGAATAGAAAGACGATTCAAACAATTCTACCCTCTATGCCTTATCCTCCTCAATCGGATGGAAACAGGAAACACCGTCCACCTCTACCCGGCGGATTCTTCCCTGTTCTTCTAAATAAAGGAGACGGGTGAGACTGGCCATAAACGTACTGAGCATGGAGGGAAACGGCCTCTCTCCATAGATTTTCCGGCAGACTTCTGCAGCTGTAGTTGGCTTCTCGTTCACCAAGGACATCACCTGTTCCAAGCGTTGATCATGTTTCTGCCTGGTCTGGCGAACCCTCTCCTGAAAGTTCTCCATCACTTCTCCATGACCCGGAAGAGCAAGAGCCGTTTCATATGGCTCCACCGCCTTTAGTGAATGGTAATAATCTTTCAGCGGGTTGCCTTCCTCCCCTTCCCATAACCCGATCACCGGTGAAATGGCCTTCAGGATATGATCCCCGACAATCATCAATTTCCTCTCCCGGTTATAGAAACAAAAATGGTCCGGCGCATGACCCGGTGTCCAGATGACTTCATATGCATCATCCCCCAAGTAAATCTTATCCTGTTCATGGAATATTTGATCAGGCTCGACAGCAAAAATGAATGAATCATCTTCCATCATATCCGACGGCAACCTCGGTCCGCCGTAGTTGGGGAGAATATTGTTCAACCGCTCCACATTAGAGGCGGATCGTAGCCTTTTGGTCAGCTGGTACCCCTTCTCCGACATGACAACGGGCACCCCTAATTCCCGTTGAAACCAGCCTGCGAGACCTATATGGTCCTGATGGACATGGGTGAGCACCACCTTCTCCACCTTAATGTCTGTTCCAAGTGCTTTTCTCCATATCTGGATGGCGTGCTCCGAGTATATTCCGGTATCCACCACCGTGTAACCGTTTGCCCCTTTTATCAAATAGCAGTTCGTCTCTTCGTTTCCCGGAGGAAATTCCACCACGAGACGATAGATGTCTTTACTTATTTGTTCCAGCATAAAACGTTCCCTTTCCCCATTAGGTAAAATATGTAATTCACTGCCCTTTCTCATATTTTACCGTTTCTATACCTTATTGCAAATTGGCGGCTCTGTGTCGGCTTGTGGTTGGGTGTATTTCCTGGCTCACATTATATTTGTAAGATTTTCTTACATAAGGAGTGACATTCTTGTTTTTATAAACTAAACTGATAATTAAGATAAATGGGGTTATAGTTAGGGAGCGAATTCTGTTTTCTAAATATCGCCCGTATTGAGGCTGATGTGAGCAGGATGTGCGCCTTACACACCGCTGCGGAAGTTCCACTTCGCTTTCCGCGGGTTTGGTGATTTGATTTTAGTGATGTCTGTCGCTGTAATAGAGAGAATAGAAGAATTCAATGATAGCCGGGTGACTTTAGGCTATTGATCCTCCACAGTCATTCAAAAATCAGATCGATTCACATAGCGGAGGCAGAATGCGTAGACTCCTATGGGAACAGCACGAGTCTGAAGGCCCCACAGGAAGCGCTCTTTGCTTCCGAGGAGACTGAAGCCGTGCCCACGGAAAGCGAAGCGTTCTGCCGTAGCGGTGGCAGCCCTGCTCATTTCTATAGAAGATTAACAAGAGAAAAGCTGGCGATTTTCATGCCCGTCGCTTCTCCTGAAACATAAATTCACATCCAGCGGAGGCAGAATGCGTAGACTCCTGTGGGAACAGCACGAGTCTGAAGGCCCCGCAGGAAGCGTACTTTGCTTCCGAGGAGACTGAAGCCGTGCCCACGGAAAGCGAAGCGTTCTGCCGTAGCGGTTGCAGTCCTTCTCTTTTCTATAAAAGATTAGCAAGAGAGAAGCTGACGATCTTCATGCCCGTCGCTTCTCCTGAAACATAAATTCACATCCAGCGGAGGCAGAATGCGTAGACTCCTGTGGGAACAGCACGAGTCTGAAGGCCCCGCAGGAAGCGTACTTTGCTTCCGAGGAGACTGAAGCCGTGCCCACGGAAAGCGAAGCGTTCTGCCGTAGCGGTGGCAGCCCTGCTCATTTCTGTAGAAGATTAACAAGAGAAAAGCTGGCGATCTTCATGCCCGTCGCTTCTCCTGAAATATAAATTCACATCCAGCGGTGGCAAAAGTCATTTCAACTGTATCGTTGATCGCCGGTAGAATGAAATTTAAAAGGAAAGGGAGAAAATATTGACTAGTTACCGGGAAAAGAAAGTCATTACCATCGGAGTCGTTCATGAACTGACCGGATTATCGGAAAGAAAAATACGCTACTACGAAGAAAGGGGGCTGATATTCCCTGCACGCAGCAAGAAAGGAACAAGAAAATACTCCTTTTCTGACATCGAAGCATTGATGAACATCGCCGATCAACGAGAAGAAGGCGTACAGACGGATGAAATCAAGAGAGACATGATGAAAAAGAAAAATTCCAAGCAAATACGGGAAGAATTGCGGCGCGGCCAGCTCAATGCCCACTTCAATATGAGAAAACCCTAGGATCAGCCACGCACAAAAAAAGCGGACAGGAATCTCTCCCTGCCCGCATGGTCTTGGCTTTATTTTCTCCAGGAACGGATCTGCTCCTCCCCCTCTTTTTCCCTCACTGGCGTTCTGATGAAAAAGGAGATGATCAATCCGATGATTGCAGTTACTCCAGCAAAAATGAACGATACATTCACACCATGAATCATGCCGCTGATCCCTTCTTCCGGAATGGCTGCAGTGGACATGATGGTAATCGGAAGCGCCGTTCCGACCGCACCAGATACCTGGCGCATGGTATTATTCAAAGCCGTACCGTGCGGAATCATGTCCGGCGGCAGATCGTTCAGGCCCGCCGTCGTGACAGGCATCATTACCATGGCGACCCCCAGCATCCGAAAGGCATGGACGATCGCCAGATAGGTCAACGAAGTCTCTACAGTCAGCACGGTCAACATAAAGGTAGTGATCACGATCAAGGACAATCCGATAATGGAAAGGTACCTGGCACCAAATCGGTCAAATAGCCTACCTGTCACTGGATTCATCAGCCCCATGATGATCGCCCCAGGCATCAGCATCAGACCGGATTCAAACGCCGTATAGCCGAGCATGTTCTGTACATACATCGGAAGGACCACGGCTGCACCGATCATCGCCATGAATGTGACCATCCCCAGGGCCGTCGTCAACGTGAACATCCGATACTTGAAAATCCGGAACTCCAGCATGGGCTGTTTCAATTGGAATTGCCTGCGGATGAAAATGACCAGGCTGACAAGTCCGACAAGCAACGATACAACCACAGGAACACTTGACCACCCGGTGCTTCCGGCTATACTGAAGCCATACAGCAGCCCACCAAAACCGAGCGTGGACAAGATGATGGAAGAGACATCCAGTTTCGGGAATGTCCGCTTCGTTACGTTTTTCAAGACGAAATAAGCAATCAATATATCAATGATGGCAATTGGCAGCATGATGAAGAACAGTGTGCGCCACGGATAGTTTTCCACAATCCAGCCCGATAAGGTTGGGCCGATAGCCGGTGCAAAAGCGATGACCAGTCCGAAGAATCCCATGGCAGTCCCTCTCTTTTCCACCGGAAAGATCAGCATCACGATCGTCTGCATCAGCGGCATGATGATACCTGCTCCAGCAGCCTGCAAGATTCTCCCTGACAGCAGGAAACTGAAATTCGGTGAAACCGCACATAGCAATGTCCCAACCGTAAATGTCCCTATGGCTGTAAGGAAGAGGGCCCTTGTGGTAAAACGCTCGATCAAGAAGGCGGTGACCGGTATCATGATTCCATTGACCAGCATGAATATGGATTGCAGCCACTGTGCAGTAGCAGCGTCCAATTGCAAGTCTTCCATGATATGAGGAATAGCTGTCCCCAACAGGGTCTGATTGAGGATGGCCACAAATGCCCCGGAAATAAGGACAATCATGATGGGCACCTTCTGAATAGACTCAGGCTCCCCTGTTCCCGGTATATCATTGTTCCCCATAGTTTCCCCTTCTTTCTTCTATTGGATAAGGATTAGTTTATTGCAAAACAAATCAGGCTATGTACTAAAGCCGCTTGAACATACTAACACAAAAGATAATCCTCCTCCAGAATCTTACTCAACCAGCGGTGCATCCGAATGTTGAGAAGAAAATAGATCAGACAGAAGAACCAGCAGCTATCCAAGGTAAAAAAATTGCTGCCCCAGAACTGGAGCAGCATAAGTTGTATGCCGATTATTTTTTTATTAGGTGAACTCCCTCTCTATCTATCGATTGCCGCTATGACTTGCTTAGCTGTAGCTGCCGCTGAGATGGGCGCCTACACCGCTTTCACGGACAGCGATATATTCTGGGCGCGGCTTCCCTCCTGAATATGGATCAACCAGGCGGTTCTCCACACTGTTATACACCATGAACAGATTGTTACGAGGGTATGGTGTCATATTGCTGGTAGAGCCGTGCATCGTGTTCGACTCGAATAGTGTGATAGAACCAGCCTTGCCGGTCGGTACGGAAATTCCTCCGCCGGTTTCAGCCAAGAAGCGCAGGCTGTCTTCATCCGGAACTCCCAATTTCTGTTTCTTCAGGGATTCTTTATAGTTATCATCCGGAGTCTCTCCTGCACAGCTGATGTAGTAGTTCTGGGATCCAGGAATCAGCATCAGCGGGCCATTGAACGTATAGTTGTCAGACAAGGCGATGGATACACTCACCGCTCTCATCCGCGGCATACCGTCCTCTACATGCCACGTTTCAAAATCGGAATGCCAGTCGAATTCTTTCCCTTTGAACCCCGGTTTGTAGTTGATGCGGGACTGATGCACGTATACATCACTGCCAAGCAAATGGTTGACAATGTCAAGAATACGCTGGTCATTAGCCACTTTTTGGAAGTAGTTATCGTCATGATGTACGTGGAAGATGGACCGGATATCCTCGCTCTCCGGTTCACGGATCACTTTTTCGGATTCTACTCCTTTAGTAGCATCTTGCAACTCAAAAATGGCTTTCTGCATATCGGCCACTTCATCATCGGAGAAGAGGTCCGTTACCTGCAGAAACCCATTCTTTTCGTAGGAATCCAACTGTTCTTTTGAAATAGGAGCCTGATCATCTTTGGATCGGTCCGTGTGTATGACAGGGTCTTTTCTATCCAGAATCTTAAATGTGTCATTTTTTCTTGAAGGATAAAGATCTTGCATGATATCCGCTCCTCTTTAAAAAAATTTTCACGCTTTTGAATCTGTTGCATGTATTTCCAAATTCCGGCATACCTTGAGGAAATTCCCTGTATACCGACATCTTAACATAGTTAATTAAAATGTAAACACCTAATATATAAAAAGTTTAAAATAATAGGAAATTAATTGGTATAGAAATTCCCCAGCCAATTCAGGGGATTCCTACCGTCTCAGGTTGAACAGGTCATGGCAGCTCATTTCCGGCAGCACGGTAAATTTCATACCATTCCTGGCGTGTTATCTTCAACTCTGATGCTGCAACAATTTTCTTCAATCGTTCCGGTGTCATCGTACCTACGACCGGTTGGATTCCCGCTGGATGGCGGAGAATCCAGGCGATGGCAGCCGCCGATTTATTAACACCATACTTTTCGCCGATTTCCTGAAGCTTTTCATTCAGCTCGGGAAACTCTTCGTTATCGATATAGAACCCTTCGAACATTCCATAGCGGAACGGTGACCAGGCTTGGATGGTCATATCGTGAAGCCTGCTATATTCAAGGACCCCACCATCTCTGTCGAGACCGCTTCCACTTCTGGTATTCACCTGTAGTCCACGATTGATCATCCCTGTGTGCATCACACTGAACTGGAGCTGGTTGATGATCAATTCCTGATCTACATTTTTCTTCAACAATTCTATTTGCCGGGGATGATGATTACTGACCCCGAAATGTCTTACCTTCCCACTTGTGTAGAGCTGATCAAATGCCTCTGCCACCTCCTCCGGCTCCACCAATGTGTCGGGACGGTGAAGAAGAAGGACATCCACATAATCGGTATGTAACCTGTGCAGGCTGTCTTCAACCGACTTCAGTATATGTTCCTTCGAAAAATCGTAGAACCCTTTACGTATACCCACCTTTGTCTGAAGATAAACATTTTCCCGAATAGAAGATTTCATATCGATTGCTTTTGCGAAAGTTTCCTCCGACTGTCCGCCGGCATAAATATCAGCATGGTCGAAGAAATCCACCCCAAGTTCCAATGCCTGACGCACAATTTTCTCCGTTTTCTCCACCGATTCCTTGCCCATATTCATACAACCCAATGAAATATTGGAAACTTCCAGCCCACTGTTGCCGAGTCGCATCTTTTCCATATAAAACTTCCTTTCTCCCATAGTACTGCCATTCTACCATTTACCAATGGAAAGTACTTATAAGACACCTTAACCACACCATTATTATGAGAGTTTAGAAAGGAAACGGACAGGAAATACTACTTTTGAAATCAAATAAAAGGACAGGAGAGATGGTTGATGAAGAGACTGCTGGGATCGGCAGCAATTATAGCACTTACATTATTACTTGCTGCTTGCGGAAATGGGGGCGAGACAGATGAATCCCCCGCAGATCAATCGGAAGGACAACCTGCGGGGGAAAATGAGCAAATGGATAATGCCTCGGAAAATGACGGAGGCACTGATCAGACGACCGGTGCAAATGACGAAGAAGCAACAACTTCCTCTCAATCATACGGATTCACGCAGTTCAGCGTGGAAGCAGATATTGATGGTACCCGGGATGCCGTGGAAGTGGAATATGAGCAGGAAAACGATACAACCGAAGCATCCTACCAGGATGAGAATGCAGGCATCCAGCTGAAAGGTGATGAAGCCATGGAAGAGCTGGACAGCATCTTTACAGAATTCACCTTTGATGAAAGCACACCCGAAGAAGAGGTAGCACAAGAAGTAGCACAAGCGTTCAACATCCCTGAGGATGCCGAAGAATTCGAAGTAGAAATTGAATTCGATGACCAAAACGAACTGGAATATGAGCGAAATTAATTGAACAGCGGACGCCTTCAGAGCGTCCGTTTGTTATGTAATGGCTGCTGTCACATGGACGCACACGGCGGATAATCTCACGGCTCCTGCTGATTTCTCCACGCTCCGGCGGATTTCTCGCGCCTTCTGCTGATTCCCTCGCGCTCCGGCTGATTTCCCGCGCCTTCTGCCGATTTCGCCGCGCTCCCGCTGATTCCTCGCGCCTCCTGCCGATTCCCTCGCACCTCCTGCTGATTCCCCGCGCCTTCTGCCGATTTCTCCGCGCTCCGGCGGATATCTCACGGCTCCTGCTGATTTCCCGCTCCTCCTGCCGATTTCTCCGCGCTCCGGCGGATTTCTCACGGCTCCTGCTGATTCCCTCGCTCTACGGCGGATTTCCCGCTCCTCCTGCTGATTCCCTCGCGCTCTCGCTGATTCCCTCGCGCTCTCGCTGATTCCCTCGCGCTCTCGCTGATTCCCCGCGCCTTCTGCCGATTTCGCCACGCTCCGGCGGATTTCTCGCGCCTCCTGCTGATTCCCCGCGCCTTCTGCCGATTTCTCCGCGCTCCGGCGGATTTCTCACGGCTCCTGCTGATTCCCTCGCTCTACGGCGGATTTCTCTCGCCTCCTGCCGATTCCCTCGCGCTCCCGCTGATTTCCTGCACCTCCTGCTGATTCCCCGCGCCTTCTGCCGATTTCTCCGCGCTCCGGCGGATATCTCACGGCTCCTGCTGATTTCCCGATTAAGTCCGTATAATTGTGTAAAAGTGTAAAAAAAAGAATGGATCACATCAATTCTTGGTTACA
>NZ_JBHRSA010000029.1:0-29014 GCF_042643145.1 Virgibacillus xinjiangensis | reverse complement strand
TCCATATAATCAATAAGTGGTTGAAAAATTGTAACTAGAATTTACACAACAATGAGGACTTGACTGATACCGCAGTTCTACCGCCGATTTCCGGCGCCTTCTGCTGATATGCCAGCTCTCCTGCTGATATCACAGCTCTCCTGCCGATTTCCTGCGTCTCCTGCTGATATTCCAGCTCTCCCGCGGATTTCCTGCGTCTCCTGCGGATATCACAGCTTTCCCGCCGATTTCCTGCGCCTCCTGCTGATACCCCTGCTCTCCTGCCGATTCCGCGTGCCTCCTGCTGATACCCCTGCTCTCCTGCCGATTCTGCGTGCCTCCTGCCGATACCCCTGCTCTCCTGCCGATTCTGCGTGCCTCCTGCCGATACCCCAGCTCTCCTGCCGATTTCCTGCGCCTCCTGCTGATATCGCAGTTCTCCCGCCGATTTCCGGTGCCTCCTGCTGATATGCCAGTTCTCCCGCCGATTTCCTGCGCCTCCTGCTGATATCACAGCTCTCCCGCTGATTCCGCGTACCTCCTGCTGATATCGCAGCTCTCCCGCGGATATACCGCCACAAAAATAATTAATCAAACGTTTGATCAAACAACAGCTGCCCCATTCAGTCCAACCACCAAAAAAAGCAGTCCAATCTCTATCCAGATTGGACTGCTCTTATATAGTATTCCTAAACGACGCACGGTCAGTCTAGGACTCACACAATTTTTTCTCTAGCTGTCTTGAGCCATGTCGAGGCCATCAGCATATTGCCAAGTCGGTTCATATGCACGCCGTCTGTCGTCAATTTCTCATGGTTATTAGCGTTCAGATACTGGAGGAATGCCTCGTGTGTCGGCACCAGTATTGCGTCGAATTTCTCTGCCAGGCGCTGGACAGCTTCCACATATCCCTTCAACTTTTCATTCCCGCCGGCAAATGGATCCTCTTCAATCACGGTAGGCTCCATTAAGACGATTTTCGCATCGGTCTCTTCCTTCACTCTCAACAACAGCTCTTCATAAATCCGTTCGTAATCCGCTGCATACACCTGCTCCATGTTCGGCTCATCGATCTGGCGCCACACCTCATTGATGCCGATGGAAACGGACAAGACATCAGGCTTCAAATCAATAACATCATCCTGCCAACGCTCCTGCAGGTCAACGATCCGATCACCGCCTACCCCACGGTTGAAAATCTCCCAATCCTGGTCCGGATAAGAAGTCACCAGGCAATCACGCACCAACTGTACATAACCATTCCCCAATTCCTCCGGATCCGTACGCCTCCCCGCATCCGTAATACTGTCTCCAATAAAGACCACTCGCTTGGCTGACATACTATCACCTCATTTAATTGATTATCGTTGGAATCTATTCTGTCGTTCTACTAAAATATGTGGTTCGTGCATTGCGTAAAACATTAGATTAATAGGTAGTGCGTTGGATGGGGCCTGGATGCACTGGTGCGCGGCCTGAGTGGCGCGTGCTGGCGCCCGACTGCTATGGTGCGCGGCCCGGGCGGCATGTGCTGACGCCCGACTGAGCTGATGTGCGGCCCAAGTAGCACGTGCTGTCGCCCGACTGCGACCATGCGCGGCCCGAGCTATGGGAATGCGTCGCCCGAGTCAAAGAAGCGGGCGCCTTCCCCTTATGCCATATCCTTCTCCGGCAGTTTTCTTCCGCGGTAATTGATGGCGATTATTCCGATGGCCACCAATGCGATGGCGGCGAAGATGTATATATTCAAATGCTCGCCCGGGATGAAGATGGCGGACAGGACGGTGCCCGAGACGGGGACGATGAATTTATACATGCTTATTTCTCCAGCTTTGTTGTATTTCAAAATCGAATACCACAGGGCGAATGCTACGGCAGAGAGGAGTGCTGAATAGAGCAGCAGTCCCCAGCCGAATGGCGTGAAGACAATCGCGTTTTCCTCCATTTGCGGCAGGCCGATCATCAGCATGAGCGCGGCGCCGATCGTCAGCTGCCATCCGGTCAGTGCAAATGGATGGATGCCGACTGCCAACTCTTTCGCCATGATGGTAGCAATCGCGCTGGTAAGTGCTGCAAGTAGCATATACCCTTCTCCGGTCCATGTGAAACTTATTTGTAGTTCCTGGCCCCAATTTGCCAGTACGATTCCCGAGAAACCGGCAATGAGACCGAACATTTTTTTCCAATTCAAACGGTCATTCATATAAAAGAAATGCGCAATCAGCACGGTGAAAAATGTGCCGCTCGCAGATAAAATAGAACCCTGCATGCCCGATACTTGGGCCAGTCCATTATAGAAGAAATAGTACTGGATAGATGTCTGGGTGATTCCGAACAGAATCAGCACCGGCACTTGGCGGCGGGTGACCAACAGATGCCTCCGGCTCGTGAACAGCAGACCTGCCAGGATGATCAATCCCGCCAGCAGAAAGCGGATTCCCGCAAACACGATTTTCGCTACCGGATCATCCGGCGCCATCTGCATCTCCTCATAACTCACTTTCAGGACAGGGAAAGCACTCCCCCATAATATAGAACAGAAAATGGCAATCCCGATGACTGCCCATTTATGTTGAAATATACTTGTCACTTCAGGTCATCTCCTAAGCTGTTTTGATAACAAACTATATCTTATGGGAAAGATTCCGGTTAAGCAACCAAAGCGGGTTATGGCGGGAATGGCGCAATAATCTGTCGAAAAACACAATTCCGACCCTCATTACATGCATCCCCTGCCGCCATTTAGTAGAATGGAAGAAACACCAACGAACGAAAGGATGAGCATGATGCAGAAAACGTTCCATCTCGACACAAACAACCATTCACAGATGATCGACATCACCCGGGAAATTGAGAGGTTCATTCAAGAAGAGGGGCTGCAGGACGGCATTGCAGTGGTTTCCTCCATGCATACGACCGCAGGCATTACGGTCAACGAAAATGCCGACCCGGATGTTAAAACAGATATGCTGACGCGACTGGATGAGGTTTATCCATGGGACCATCCAAAGGATAAGCATATGGAAGGAAATACCGCTTCCCACCTCAAAGTCAGCACAGTCGGCCATGCCCAGACACTGATCATTTCCGGCGGCAGCCTGGTGCTCGGCACCTGGCAGGGCGTCTATTTCTGCGAGTTCGATGGCCCGCGCCGAAACCGCAAATATGTCGTCAAGCTGATGGAAGGCTGACAAACGGAACCAGGAAGTTCCACCTTTTGACAGAATAAATAAGAAGAGAAATATAAATCCGTCATTTCCCGGGAAATATGGCGGATTTTATATTTCCATGCGAAATGTGAATTAGAATTCTACATAAAACTGATTTTTCCATGCTTTCCCACAATCAAACCCAGAGGAAGTTTTACTTCATACTATAAAAAAGGAACCCATCCGGCGATGGGTTCCTTAGACAATTACTGAGTCATTTGCTGTTGGCACTGCTGGACAAGCTGCTGGATCTGCTGCAATTGCTGGGCAGCATTCTGTTCACGCTGACCCATTTGCTGTTGCTGGGCGCTCATTTGGGTACCGGTCTGATTTTGTGCTTGCTGTTGCAGCTGCTGTGCATTCTGCTGCTCCTGCTGGGCCAGCTGCTGGGCGATTTGGCCGATCTGTTGAAGGGTTTGTTGTGCTTGTTGTGTGGACATTGAGATTCCTCCTCTTAATTGAATTACCCTGTTACCTTTCGCTTTTTGCCCTCATCCTATTCATTGAATTTCCTTACATGTATTGCCTGCTTTTTCCTCCACGTCTCTCCTCTGTTCACTGAAACTGTCGTGTATTTTTACTCGGTATGGGAAAACTGAAAAGCGGATGGATTCATCTTGCTCATGGCAATGAAGGAGGTCAAAAATAGTGGATCATCAGGACAATCAATCATATGACTGGAAGAAAGACGGCATCCCTTTTGGACAGCAGGTTTCGCTGAAAAAGCTGAAGGATCAGGTCATCGTCATCACCGGAGCATCCAGCGGTGTCGGCTTGGTCACCGCCAGGAAAGCTGCTGCACAAGGCGCGAAGGTGGTGCTTGCCGCCCGGAATGAAGAGGCATTGAAACAATTGACGGATGAATTGAACAGATTGGGACATGAAGCTGTCTGGGTGAAAGCGGACGTCGGGAAGTCACAGGACGTGCAGCGGATCGCAGACACAGCAATAGATGAATTTGGCGGCTTTGACACCTGGGTGAACAATGCCGGTATTACGATTTTTGGCCGGGCGATGGACGTCAGTGAGGGAGATATCAAACGAATGTTCGACACGACCTTCTGGGGTGTCGTATACGGCTCCCGTGCCGCTGTCACGCATTTCAAAGAACGTGGATCGACGGGTGCGCTGATCAATGTCGGCAGCATTTTCGGTGATGTCGGCACCGTGATCCAATCGACCTACTCTGCAGCCAAGCATGCTGTACACGGCTGGACGAACAGCCTGCGGATGGAATTGGAAGCAGAACAGGCGCCAATTTCCATCACTCTCGTCCATCCCGGCCGAATCGACACCCCGTATAATGAACATGCAGGGAACTACATGGAGGAACATCCGGCACATGGTGGGATGATCTACCCGCCTGACGCGATTGCCGAGGCCATTCTCCATGCGGCTGAACATCCGAAGCGTGATATGTATGTCGGATCCCAGGCGAAGATCGCCTCCCTGCTCGGAACGCTTGCGCCAAGGCTGACGGACAAAGTGGTGGAAGCCTACCTGTCCCGCACGCAGCATAAGAACGTTCCGGTGGAGTCCCCTGAGCCGAATGCCCTCTACCAGGCGGGATACGGTCTGCATGAGCGTGGGACGAATGTCGGCCATGTCCGCTCAAGCAGTCTATATATGAAAGCCTCCAAATACTCCGGCATCACCGCTGTCGCCGCGCTCGGCATAGGCGCATTGCTCTTCGCCGCTTCAGGGAGCCGGCGCAGGGACTAGCGAGTTTGCCGACCCAGCGTGCGAACATCAAAGGTTCCGGTTGAGGTTGAACTGCCTCTTTACAAAGGGGATTGTTCACCCGGAGCCTCTTATGCATAGGAGTGCAGTCGGCCATTCCATTCAGCGAATATAATGACTGCCTCCAATCACGCCTATCGCATATCTGCCCCCTCTCGTCCGTTCACTCAGACCACGCCACGCCTCACTTGGGCGACATCTATACCCACTCGGCCCTAAGCCCCAGCAACCTCCCCAATTCCACCTCTCAGACCAAAAGCAGAAGAGCCGTATAAACGCCCCCGCCTAGGATAAATGCCCAGAAGCTGCTGCTTCGCTCTTCCGGTAGTTCTTCTTTCAATACGTTCAGCAGAACACTCCCTGCCAGGAAGGAAAACAACAGGGCGATGATCTGTTCAGGAACTGTGACAAATTCTCCAACCAGTCCTCCAAGGATGATTCCGCCAGCCAGGAGCCACCTGCCATAGTGGTCATACACTTCCTGATGGTTTTCCCGTAATGCATGATCGTTGGTGATAAAGTGGACAGACATAGCCAGAAAGAACAACAGCATTTCCACTACATCTTTCCCCTCTCCCCGGATCAGCAAATAAGCAATCAACGCATTATAGAGGAAGAAAGAGGACATGTGGACCCAGAACGCCTGTACGCCTGCATAATCCGATACCTCTGACTGATCTTTGGACAGTTTCACCATCCGTTCAAGACCATAAAAGACAGCCAGGCCGATGAATGCCATGACATATACATGGTTTCCGGAAAAGATGGTACCTTCCTGTGACATTTGATTGAACTGCTGTTGATGATGCTGCAGTTCAGGCAGAATATGGACAAACACATATGCAACAGAAACCCCGCCTGCCGCTGAAAGCAACTTACTACGCGGGATATAACTGAAAAACGTCATGTATTTGGAGGATAGATGGACCAGGATAAATCCAGCAAGACAGAGGATGCTCCATACATAAAACATCTCTTTCACCTCCTTCTTCCCTTTCTATATGCTCCATACCCGTATCCACCAACCATTATGTATGAAGGCGGGCAGCCGATCTCTCAGGATAATCTCCAGTTGTTCCAGCGTGGGCCCCTCCCTTCCATCTCGTCCATGTTTAGGGAGCGATGCTTGAAAGGAAAGAGGTATATATCACGTGAAAAGGAGCTGATCAAATGGCTGACGTAAAAAGCATTGCCAAGAAGTTCGGTGAAATCCTTGATGCAGAAGCCAGTGTAGAAGAAGGGATGGGTGCTGTGGAGAAGGAAAGGGACTTGGATGTGACCGTGCAAGGACGCCCGTTCAAAAGTGAACTGAGCATGGAAATCCATTTTGAGGCAGTGGATGAAGAAGGAATAGCCCTCAACCATGCCGAGATCGTGCTGCTTCCGGAAGAAATCCCTGATTTCACAAGAGCCCTTGGTAAAAACGACCTTACCATATCAGCACTTCATAATCACTGGCTGTTCGCAGAGCCTAGCATCAAATACCTGCATGTCCAGTCCGTTGAAAAACCAGAAGAGTTCGCACAGAAACTAGCCGATTCCATTAAAGTGTTGAAAGCATAAGTATTTCATACAGCAATCCATTGACTTGGAGAGTCCCCATCAGGGAAAAAGGATGCAGATGCAACAGGGATCGTTCCACGAGAGTGGCTGGAAGCACAAGGAGGTTATAAGGGATGCCGGAGATAAAAAACGAAAAGAACTATTTTGACCTGCAAATGGGAAAATTCGAGGTGTTCTTCAAGAAAAAATACAAATTCCTTTCCCTGACAAATGACATAACCTTGGGTTTATGGTTTCTCATCGGCAGTATCCTGTTTTTGTTCCATTCCACAAAAATGATAGGAACCATCCTTTTCATCATCGGTAGTGCCCAACTATTAGGGCGTCCGATCTTGAAGTTGATCCATGCCTTCTTTGTGCGAAGAGAAACCTATAGAAATCAGGAACACCAAGAATAAAACAAATATTCATATATAATAAAGAAGCCCCATATCCAAGCAGATATGGGGCAAATTTATCGTGATTCTATTTTTTCTTCCAGTACGCCGCTTCTCTAGTCGAAGGGGACGGCGGGAAGTTCTCACCTTTTTCCAATTTGATTTCCGTATCATCATTTCCCTTGTTCTCATTCACTAATCCGACAACTTTGTATGTGCCATTTTCCGGTGCTTCTTGTCCTGTCTTGTATTGTTCAGCCATATAAAACACCTCCCATTGGGTTGTAGGGAAAATTTGTATCCCTCCTACACCCATTACCCCGACTTCTATTTCCTAAACCCTCGCTGCATGACAGAAAAACCATACCCGGGTCACGCCACGCCTCACCCAGGCCGCCGCACCACCACCTCACCCACACCCTCTCAGGCATAAAAATCACCTTTTCCTTAGCAAATCGTTTACCTTTCTCTCTCCATTTGCAATAATAGATACAGACGAATATCCAGATTCCAGTCCAACTTACATAAAGTCGACAATGCATAGGGAAGGGCGCCCAGGCAGCGGCGTCCGCTCGGTATGTGGGCTGGACGGGGATATTCATGATCATGAATGGAAAAGCTTGGAATTATTATCATAAAAGGCTCTTAGCTCTAAAGCAAAGGATGGTAAACATGAAGAATAAGAAGAAGATTCTAGTCTTTGGCGGGGATGGATTCTGCGGTTGGCCGGCAAGTCTGCACCTGTCCAACGCAGGCCATGACGTAGTGATCCTCGATAACTTATCCCGACGGAAAATCGATGAAGAACTCGAAGCTGAATCGCTGACCCCGATCCAGCCTATAGAGACCCGCATAAAAGCATGGGAAGAAGTGTCCGGAAAGAAGATCGGCTTCCACAACGTGGATATTGCCGAGGATTATGAGAAGCTGTTCTCCGTCATTATGGAAGAGAAGCCGGATGTCATTGTCCATTATGCCGAACAACGGGCCGCTCCCTATTCCATGAAATCTCCGAGACATAAGCGGTATACTGTCAACAATAATGTCAATGCCACACATAATACCCTTTGTGCCATCGTGGATTCCGGCCTGGATATCCACCTGGTCCACCTCGGAACCATGGGCGTATATGGCTATGGCACCGCCGGGATGAAAATCCCGGAAGGATACCTGGACATTGAAGTGCAGACTGATGAAGGCGAGCGAGTGAACCAGCAGATCCTTTATCCGACCAATCCTGGCTCCATCTACCATATGACCAAGTCACAGGACCAGCTGCTGTTCCAATACTATAATAAGAACGACCAGGTGAGGATCACTGATCTCCACCAGGGAATTGTCTGGGGAACGAATACCAAAGAGACCAAGCTGGACGACAGGTTGATCAACCGTTTCGACTATGATGGCGACTATGGTACGGTGTTGAACCGTTTCTTGATGCAAGCTGCGGTCGGATACCCGATCACCGTCCACGGAACCGGCGGACAAACCCGTGCATTCATCCATATCCAGGACTCTGTCCGGTGCATCGAACTAGCCATCGATAATCCTCCAGCCCCTGAAGACCGGGTGATGATTTTCAACCAGATGACCGAAACCCACCGTGTCCGCGACCTGGCAGAGCTTGTCAGCAAAATGGCCGATGCCGAAATTGCTTATGTATCCAACCCAAGGAAGGAAGCGGCAGAAAACGAACTGCATGTCAAAAACGACCTCTTCCTATCCAAAGGACTGAACCCGACGACATTGGAAGAAGGCCTCCTGCGGGAAGTGACCAATATCGCCGAGAAGTACGCCCATCGTGCTGACCATTCCAAGATCCCGGCAACCAGCACATGGACAAAGGAACAAAAACCAGGCGTACCTGGAGATACAGTAAAATAAAAATAACAAACGAAGGATTGGAACCTTCCCCCCTACCGATCGGTTGAACGGGAGGTTTCCATTTCCTTTTCCAAATTAAAAACGAAGGCATTCCACTTAGTCGGAATGCCTTCGTTTTTTTCTATCATAATCATCAGGAGATTTCTCCCAAAATACGATGGGAATATACCACGTTCGTCTGTACTTGCTCTTCCTTCTGTTCGCTGATTTCCACTTTCACCTTTTTAATCCGGTGGTCAGTCACCTCGTCGACGACAAGTTTCAAGTTCTCATAGGTGAATGAGTCCCCGTGGGAAGGGGTCCTCTTCAGGTTTTCAATGACCCATCCTCCGAGCGTATGGGAGGAGCTTTCCGGGTGTGGAACATGCATGGCATCTGCGAATTCATCCAGCTCGCAGCGGGCATCCATCGCATATTCATGCTCATTTATTTTCGAGACGGCGTTCGTCTTGTCATCCTGTTCATCCCAGATCTCGCCGACAATTTCCTCCAGCACATCTTCCAGCGTCAGAATCCCTTCCGTGCCTCCGAATTCATCCAGCACAATCGCCATATGGACTTTCTCCTGCTGCAATTGCGGCAACAAGGAGGAGATCTTCCTGGATTTCACCACAAAGTATGGCTCCATCAATAATTCTTTGATATCCACTTGTCCATACCTCACCAAATGCGTCAAAAATTCCCTTTCCGATAAAACACCGACAATGTTGTCAATCGTTTCCTCATATACAGGAATCCTTGAGTAGCGCTCTTCGAAGAATACCTGCTTGATTTCTTCAATAGGCTGGTTGATTTCCACCGCCGCTACATCAATCCTTGGTGTCAACACTTCTTCAGCCAATGTATCATCGAATTCCATCGAGCGGTAGATCAATTCCCTTTCCTCTTTATCAATGACACCCTCTTCTTCACTGATATCCAGCAGGTGCTTGATTTCTTCCTCCGTAATCGACGGCATCGGAATCTTCTTGGCGAAATAGGTCCCTACGATGCCTTTCAATTTAGTGAAAAAGTAGTTCACCGGCGTCAATACGTTCATCAGAAAATACAGGACAGGTGAAATAGCCAGCGTATAACTCTCTGCATGCTCCTTCGCCAGGGATCGAGGCAGCACCTCGCCAAAAATCAGGATCACAATCGTCATCACAACCATGCTGGCGATCAGCCCCGTACTCCCGCCGAAAATCACCGCGGCCAGTGTGGCAGATATACTCGCAGCAGCTATGTTGACGATATTATTCCCGATCAAAATAGTCGTCAGTGCCTTATCAAAGTTCTCTGCGATGTAAAGCGCCCGTTTGCTTCCCTTGCGGCTTTCCCCTGCAAAGCTCTTCAATCTGATGGTGTTCACACGTGAAAAAGCAGTTTCAGCTGATGAAAAAAAGGCGGACAATAGGATCAAAGAAACCAATAAAATGATCAAACTCAGCGGTACGTCGTCCAAAAAGTATCACTCTCCTGCGTGGTTTTAACTCAAACCGCCATCAACTCGAAAATACGGATAAGGATTGTATCAACGTAGATGTCCGTGGTTTGAGGGTCTTCAAAATTTTTGCTTGTTCTTCTTGTTCCAATTTCTCTACAGAAGCATGGATTTCCTCCAGTTCAGCTTGCAGATCTTCCATTCTATGTGCAACCCATTCAGCCCTGCTTTGGATCATCTGTTCATCCACCTGGTCCGCTTTCATCAGATCTATTCGCTGCTTTATCTGCTCTAACGTCATCTGTGTCTGTTTGCATTGCTCAATGAATTTTATGTCTTCCATCGCATCTTCCGGATAAAAACGGTAATTCGATTCCGACCGCTCACATTCCAGAAGGCCTATTTTCGTATAGTAATCAATCGTACGTCTGGATACATTGCTTAATGCAGCCAGCTCTCCAATTTTCAACAACTTCCCAATGAAATCACCTCTATGCCTTATTATAATCCTTTTCCACCATACTGTACAGTTCTACGTTATGCTTGGCAGAAAAAGTATATGAGTGGGTGGCGATATCCAGCGCCTACCGCGGATATCTTCTCCCTCCGGCTGATATTACGCACTTCACGCGGATACCTCCTCTCTGCGGCTGATATCACGTGCCTACCGCGGATATCTTCTATCTCCTGGCGATATCACGCACCTCACGCGGATATCTCCTCTCTCCTAGCGATATCACGCACCTGCTGCCGATATCTTCTCTCTCCGGCTGATATTCCGCACCTCACGCCGATATCTCCTCTCACCTAGCGATATCACGCACCTGCTGCCGATATCTTCTCTATCCTGGCGATATCCCGCACCTCACGCCGATATCTCCTCTCACCTAGCGATATCCCGCGCCTGCCGCGGATATCTCTTCTCTCCGGCTGATACCCCACACCTGCTGCGGATATCTTCTCTATCCTGGCGATATCCCGCGCCTACCGCTGATATAACCCCAATGAGGGATTATAAGTATTCGGGTGTGGAAATATATGTGTTCAATTGGTGGGGGAATGTGGCATGGTGCGTCATTGTCTGTTGCACCTGGACTGAAAGGGAGAAATAAGTGCAATATGTAGTTGGATTGGGAAAGAATTCTTGATCAGGACGTGCCCTGGCTCAGGATGGTCTGCCTCCCTATAACTTCAACGTATGAGGGAGGGCGGGAAATGGTGCTAGTAGGTGTTATAGATTTTACTGTGGGAATAAATCTGTGTGGATCCCTTGATATGCAAGTTGTTTGGCTGGTATGTGCCAATAGCTCTGTAGGATAGAGCAACAGCCTTCTATGCCGTGGGTCAGGAAAAACCAGCTCATTAGGAATCGACGGACAAAGAACTCCCCTCTTAAGGTCGACGGAGGTGGCTGTCCTGGCAACCTTAAAATTGGGAGCCCGTCTAATTAGCAACACTTTTTACTGTCCGTTTCGAACAGCATCTCCCTCCCCATAAAGGCACTAGCGTGATGAACACAAGTTTCTCCGCGATATCTCCTTCCTGACCATATCACTCCCCCTGGAAGGTGCCTGTGTCACCGTCCACTGCCGCTCGAAAGGAACATCGGTATTCAGATTCTGTGCACACTGGGATGCCGTATCGGGGCACGGAAACAGCCTCGGCATCTGACTCTGCGGCTTCGTCAGTATTTCCATTTCATTATCTCTTTTTCTCATCAGTACAAACATAGGTAGTCTACTTCCTTCTATTGTATTTTCTAACTGGGTATTACCCGCATTTCCTGCTGCTCACTCCCCCGATTAGACGATTGTCTAAAAATGTTCAAAAAGTAATTGGTGGTGCAGGCGCTCGGGCCGAGTGGATGCCCACTTGGGCGACAGCTACTGCCACTCAGGCCACTGCACCGCTCACTCGGGCCACTGACCTCCCACTCGGGCCGCAGCTCCCTCCACTCAGGCTACGACACTGCTCACTCGGGCCACTGCACCCCCCCTCAACCCCCATCAGCCCTCACCCATGCCACGGCAATCAATTTATAGTATAATAATAGATGGACCAATCCATTTTTCTTCCAATATTTATAGGGTAAGAGTTGAAGTGCCGCAGGGGATTCGTTACAATAAGATAAACTCATAGAGATAAATATACCAAGGGGAATACGGCACAATCTTTCATCTGAGGTGAATTAGTACATATGAAATTAGCAAGAACGTTGATCGCTGCTCTCGCAATATTTCTTTTCTTGTATGCAGTTCTCGGGAAAATGATCTGGGAGTATCCTGTCTCCATTAATATCTATATCGGATTTTTCATCTTATCCTTTTTATCTTTCTTTTGCATCCCGAACCACAAGAATGCCAGCGACAACTCATAAAAAGGTCTTGCTCAGACTTTTATAATAAAAAGAATAAAATGACATTGTAGGAAATATGTATTAGAAGGCAGTATAACAGGCTGCCTTCTTTTTTTAATTAAACCTGTTAACTTTAACATACACGTTCTTCTATAGGTGGGTAATCAGATTCTCCGATTGCAAGTGGTATTTCAATTATGGCAAAACTGTTTGGGCACCCTTGGAGCGTTAGTAGGGTTGAGTGGTACATTTTGTATAGAGAAGGGGATCGTACGGGATGGATAAATTAAAATCCAAGTTAAAATCCAAAAAGCTTTGGTACAGTGTATCAGGTGTTGTTGTGTTGGTGCTTGCATTTGTTGCTGGACAGAGCAGTGCGCAAGTTTTGCTTGGTGAAGAAAAAGTGAAGTACACAGAAGTCGAGGAGCACATAACCGCAACAGAAAACACATTATCCGAAAAAGAAGAAGAGCTGTCAGCCCTTGAACAGGAGATACAGGATCAAGAGGGATTGCTGGAATCAAAGCAGAAAGAAGTAGATGAAGCTAATAAACTCATCGGGACGATCGATGAGCTGAAGGAAGAAAAGGAAACCTTGCAAGGAACGGTAGAAGAAAAGGAAGGTACAATCGAATCTCTGGATGGAGACATTTCTGCTAAAGAAGAGGAACTGGCAGCCCTAGAAGAAGGCATCTTGAATAAATCCGGGGAGCCGATTGAACTAGGTGCCGGTGAATACATCATTGGGGCGGACATTCCAGCCGGACGCTATACTGCCACCAATATAGGAGAAGGCAGCAACTTCTTTGTACGAGATGCCAGTGGTTATTCATCGGTGAATACTATTCTGGGTGATGATTGGTATGGTGATTACACCTTTTTCGGTGAAGATGGAGAAACCATTGAAACTGCTGCTCCTGTAAAGTTAATCCCAGTAGAATAAATAAAAACCTCACATCGCTCTAAGCTTTGTGAGGTTTTTAAATTATATGATGGAGATTAAAGTGACGCTCATTTAGAGCAGCACTCTTTTACGCTGCTCCCTTCCCTATCCATTATGCACTTTATTCAATCTCTCTTCAGGAAAATCTCCCTGACTGCCAGGAGCTGATTTCATCCTGTCCGGCAGTGCATGGATCGATTCGACCAGCAAATTGAGCTTCCCTTCAATACGATGCAACAGATAGAACGTCACCGCTATCGGAAAGCCCACTTCTGCGACGAATGGAATGAAGGTTTCCATGATAAGTGCCTCCTTTCGTTGAGATGGAGTGATGTCGGCGCCTGACTGAGGGCTGGTGAGGACTGAGTGGGTATAGCTGGCGCCCGAGTAGAGCATGCCGCCGCCCAAGTGCACCGCTCCCCGGCCCGAGTGACCGCCTCCCACGCTCGCCCCCCTAAAGCAAGCCAGCGGACGGTGCCCTGAGCACGGTCCGCTGGATCAATTCGTTATTCTAAGCCGAGGTCAATGTCGGAGGTGTTGCGCTCGACGATGCGGGCGCTATGCTTTTCGACGAGGTCGCCGCCGGAGGAGATGAAGGCATTTTGGGTGATGATTTCATCCATGGCTGCGTTGATGGCTGCGGGGTCGGCGGGTTCCACCGGGGTGTCCAGGGAATAGGTGACGATTTTTCCCATCGCATTTTTAAATTTCAATTCCAGTTTTTTCATTAAAGTTCCTCCTTTCTATATTATCCATTAATCGATGTTATTCCGACAACAATGAGGTGTCGCGGATCTCCATCAGATAGAGCGGCAGCTGCTGCAGGCCGACCAATGCGTTAGCGATCGGGTAAAGCTGCTCTGGAGTGGTACCGATTTTGACATTGGTAAAGCTCTTTGTGCGGTAGATGTCTTTTCCTGTTTCCAGATCCGACCCTTCCCTCAGGATGAGGCGGAGCGTGGAATCGACTTTGATTGCTTGTGCCATGTTGTATCCCCCCTTTCACCTCTATAATCGAGTGAACATGGCCAAAAAGGGGTATGGTTATAAAGAAGTTTTAAAATATAAAGGTTTAGCCAATGCTTTTTATAAGCAAATCACGTAAAATGGACACTAAATTAGTCGTAAGGAGAACGACCTATGGCCCGAAAACGCCCAAAATCTCTATTTTCCATCAAAAAAATACTGGCAGCATGTGCCCTTTTACTGCTCCTGATTATCGGTACGGGAGCCGGGTACGCGCTTAGTCTCTATCAATCCACCTCCGAGATGGTGGAGGAATCCCATCAGACGAGCGGGCGTGAAAATGAAACCTCCGATCTTCGCGATCAACCGGTCGACCCGGTGGAGGATAATGTTTCGGTCTTATTTATCGGTGTTGATAACAGTGAACACCGCGACCAGTCGCAGAGCCGGTCAGATGCCTTGCTGCTGGCCACCTTCAACAAAGATGAAAACTCGGTCAAGCTGCTGAGCATTCCGCGGGACTCCTACACTTATATTCCTGAAGTCGGCTATAGCACCAAAATCAATCATGCCCATGCATTCGGGGGGGCAGAGGCCACGATCGAAACGGTCGAGCAATTTATGAAGGTGCCTGTCGACTACTATGTACAGATGAACTTCGATGCCTTTGTCGATGTCGTCAACGCTATCGGCGGAATCACCTATGACGTACCATATGAATTTAAAGAATCCGACTCTGACGATGACAAAAAGGCCATCCACCTGTATCCGGGAGTCCAGCGGCTGAACGGTGAGGAGGCTCTTGCTATGGCAAGGACCCGGAAGCATGACAGCGACCTCGCCCGCGGTCAGCGTCAACAGGAGATTCTGAAGGCTATTGTCGATAAGGCGACTTCTTCTTCGTCTGTTTTCAAAATAGACGAACTGGTAGAAGCAGTAGGAAACCATATGGAGACAAACCTGACATTTCCGGAAATGAGGGGCTTCCTATCCTATGGGCTAGATGAGAACGTGGAGATTGATACCATGCAGCTCGACGGTTCTGGCGGATTCGGTAACAACGGTGCTTGGTATTACTATGTCAACGAGGAAAATAAGCTGAAAATACAAGAGACCCTCCAGGAGCATCTGGAGCTCCAATCAGAAAGTCAGAGCAACAATCTTGCCGAAGATGATCAAAATGATAACAACGTCTACTAACGCTTCAGCCACTTATGGTTGGAGCGTTTTTCTGTGGGTGACAATGGAAGACTTATAAGAATAAAAGAAGCAGGACTGGTATACGTATAAAGAGAATGAGGGCATCAGTCTTCCTATGTGCCAAATCAGACGCTCCTGGCCATTGCCATCTATATAATACAAATCACAATTAGCAGCAAAAGGCAATTTACTAATCTGTCGAATCATAGTAGAATAGATAGTGATTTGCAATCCAACAAAGCCGTCTATGAATATAGTACGGCTGATTTCATTAAAGGAGTTTATTCATATGTCTAAAAAGAATGAGCCTCAAACGCGGGCAGTACGACATAAAAAAAGAAAAAGAAAGCTCCGGAAGCGGGCTTATTTCATATTCATTCCGCTTATCGCAATGATAGCAGTGGCCGGCTATGCCGGATACCTTTATATAAAAGCAGACACCGTATTATCCGATTCCTATGTCGAGCCGGAACGGGAAAAATCCCCGCTTCGAGACGCGGAAGTCGACCCAAGCATCGATAATGTCTCCGTTCTGATCATGGGAGTCGATTCCAATAAGCATCGTGACAATGCAGAAAGCGCAAGGACAGATGCTCTGATGCTCGCCACCTTCAATAAAGAAGAGAAAAGCGTCAATCTATTGAGCATCCCACGAGATTCCCTGGTCTATATCCCAGAAGTAGGGTATGAAGACAAAATCACCCATGCCCATGCATTTGGCGGACCAGAAGCAACCATTGAATCGGTAGAAAACCTGCTGGATATCCCGGTCGATTACTATGTCAAGGTCAACTTCCATGCCTTTGTCGATGTAGTGGACGCCCTTGGAGGAATTACTGTAGATGTTCCATATGAGTTCACCGAATCCAACTCCATGGATAAAAAGGGTTCCATCCACCTGATGCCGGGAGAGCAAAAGGTCGATGGGGAAGAAGCACTGGCACTTGCCCGTACTAGAAAATTGGACAGTGACATTGAACGAGGCAAACGACAGCAGCAAATTCTGAAAGCCGCTATGAAGAAAGCAACCAATGTCAACTCTGTGCTCAATTATGATGAAGTACTGGAGGCTGTCGGTGATAACATGAGCACCGACATGACCTTCAGCGACATGAAGACGTTCATCTCCTATGGGACCAACGGTAAAGGGGTGGACATCAACACCATAACCTTGAAAGGGTATGATTACCAGCCAGCAGGGACTTATTACTATGCATTGGATCAGACATCTCTTCAAGAAACCAAAACATTGCTGCAGGACCATTTGGAAATCAGCAATCCAATGGTAGAAAACGATTCAAGTGCCAATGAGCATGCTGAACCAGCAACAGAAGAAGCCCAAGGCTATTAAAATAGCAAGCTGCCAATCTTTCAAATGATTGGCAGCTTTTTTGTGTAAAAGAAGCATCCTGTTCGTGCTACGGCTTTCAAGTGATCTGGGTAGAGCTGTTGTTCATGAAGTGAAAGAGGATGTTTTTCTGATGTTTCTTATCCAGTTTCAACCTTACACCCGCTACTGTGCGCTCCCCCTTTCTCGAACCTGTTCCCTCCTACAAGCTGTTTGCATAATATCCCTTTGTTTGGTTAAATAGCTACTATACCAATTATTCTGTCGAAATACGTCATCATATTCAATGCGTGAGACTATATGTTTATGGGAATGTTATTGGTAAATAACATGTAAATAATACATAAGAGAAAAGGAATTTTTTTATGACCTGGTATGTATCGTACACCGTCATTTATTTTATTTTGATGTTTGCAATGGGATTTTATTATTTCTTTAAAATCCGGACGTATGAGGATTACTTGATCGGGAGCTGGAATACCGGCTTTTGGCCGATTGTGGGAACCATCATCAGCACATGGTGCGGTGCAGCTGTGTTCATCGGATGGATGGGCATGGGTTTCACGGTCGGGCTTTCCGGCTTCTTCAAATTCGCCCTTCCCGGCATCTTGTTCAGTCTGCTGCTGATCGTTGTTTTTGCTGCGCCGCTGAGAAGGCAGAAGCTCTATACGATCGCCGACTTGTTCGGAGAGCGTTTTGGAGGCAGATCGGGAATCATTCCATCACTGCTTTCAGCGATTATTTATTCCGTACCAACATTAGCCCTGCAGATGGTAGGTCTGGCTTCTATTTTCACTATCACATTGGGGTTGGAAACTAATATAGCCATCACCCTTTCCTTTGTCCTTATGCTTGGCTTTACCATTCTGGGCGGTTTGCCGGCAACGATCATCACGGATGCCCTCCAGTCCATCATTGTGATTATAGGGATCATCGTGCTGGCAATTGCCAGCCTCAATTATGCCGGAGGATTGGAGAATATTCTGGCCAACACGCCACCTGAGTACATCAGCCCGCTCGGCCCGGACGGCCTGTCGGAAATTTTGCTGTATGCTTTATCTGTCGGTCCATTCTATGTGGTATGGCAGTCTACCTGGCAGCGAATTTTCGCCTCCAAAAGCGAAGCAGTGGCCAAGAAGGCTGGTGTCACCGGCTTTGTCATTGCGGGTGCCATTTCCTTCCTGCCCTTTTCCATTGGCGTCATCGCCCGGCAGTATGTACCTACCGACATGGACCCAGACCTGATTTTTTCCTATGTGACGGCCGACCTGCTGCCGCCTGCGGTTGGGGGGATTGTCTTTCTCGGCTTGATGGCTGCCCTCATGACCGGTGCGACTTCTTTTATCCTGCAGGGGAGCTCGAACCTGACAAGGGACCTATACCAGCGGCTGATGAAGCCGGAAGCCGATAACAGGCAAATGCTGCTGGTCGCTCGAGTGACCGTCGTCATCATCTCTGTACTCGGACTGATTGTTGCCTTTTTCGTCACCGATATCGAGACTGCCTACCAATGGGCACTCCGGCTGACCGCAACCGTCATGCTCTTCCCGTTCCTGGCAGTCATGTTCTGGAGCAAAGCAACCAAAAAAGGGATGATTTGGAGCATGATTCTGGCGCTTATTGCAACGCTCAGCTGGCCATTCTTGAATATCCCGATGGACCATACGGTTTTCGGCTTTTCGGTATCACTGCTCAGCCTGATCATCATCAGTCTTCTGACACAGCATGATGAATCTGAACAGGTCCGTGCGGTTTATTGGGAGGATCTGAACTCTGCAGGCAATGGAAAAATAGAATAAAAACCAGGCAAGGAGAGAGAGAAATTGAACAAGATTGATTTAATCATTAAAAATGCTTCCATATTGACCTTGGATGAACGGAACACATATGCTGGATCAGTTGCCGTAGGGGATGGCAAAATTGTCCACATCTGGCCGGAAAAGTACCCTTCTTTGAAGGACGAAGAAATCGCAACAGATGCACAAGTGGTAGATTTGGATGGCGCAACGCTTATCCCGGGATTCATCGACACACATAACCATTTGCTGATGTATGCCCAATTCCGCAAACAGGCCAATTGCAGTTCTCCACTGAACAAAAATATCGCGGAAATTCTCCAAAAGCTGGAAGACCAGAAGAACAAAACCCCGGATGGTGAATGGGTGCTTGGCTGGGGATATGATAATACATTGCTCGAAGAAAATAGGCATCCCACTCGTCAGGAGCTCGACACCGTATCATCCGAGGTGCCGATCCTGATCAGGCATACCTCCGTCCATTTCGGTGTAGCCAACTCGAAGGCACTCGAAATTGCCGGGGTGGACGAGTCGACAGCAGACCCATTCGGCGGGCGCCTCGGTAGGGATGAGGACGGCAGGCTCAATGGCGTATTATATGAGCTACCTGCACTAGGACTTGTCCAGTCCGCCCTCCCTTCCCCGTCCATGGAGCAGTTGGCTGACTATATTGGTGAGGCCACAGAAGATTATCTGGCGGAAGGGATTACCACCAGCTCGGACGCAGGTGTAGGCCTAGATATGGGACTGTCTGAGTTTGAGGCCCATCTGGAATCATTGAAAGAGGGAAAAAATCCGCTCCGTATGCGGTTCATGGTCCTTCATCACCTGTTGGGCAATGATGGAAAATTCAGCGATTACACAGCGAAAGATCTGGATGAACTGATCCGTAAGCGCTCGAATGACCGCGCCAAGCTGGATAGTGCCAAGCTCTTCCAAGACGGCTCCATTCAGGGACTGACTGCCGCACTTCGCGAACCATATCATACCGAGCCTGATATCATGGGAGATTTGCTGCATAAGCAAAACGAATTCAATGAAGAAGTGCTGGATCTGCATAAACGCGGGTTCCGGATCGCCACCCATGGAAATGGCGACCGGGCAATCGAGTCGATTATCGATGCTTATGAATATGCGCTGAAACAGGAGCCCCGGGAATATCATCAGCACCGGATCGAACATCTCCAGACAGCAAATGATGTGGATTTTAATAGGATGATCGACCTGGATATAAAGGCATCATTCTTTATCAATCATATTTATTATTGGGCGGATCGCCATAAGCGCTACTTCTTGGGGCCGGAGCGGACCAAGCAGATGAACCCATTGGCAGATGCCGAGGAAAAAGGTTTGCTCTATACCCTGCACTCCGACTGCCCGATCACGCCGATCTCTCCGCTCTTTTCCATATGGATTGCCGTCAACCGCCAATCCATGGAAGGTGAAATCATGGGGGAAGACCAACGCATCAGTCCGTTGAAAGCACTGAAAACCATGACCATTGACGGCGCCAAATTGAACTTTGAAGAAGACGAACTCGGAAGCATCGAAGTCGGCAAACTTGCTGATTTCGCCGTTCTCGACGCCGATCCAACCCAAATAGATCCTTTGAAGATCAAAGATATCAATGTCCTTGCCACTTATATCAGCGGCAAAAAGGTTTATGAGAAAGAAATGTAAAACAAAGCAGCCGATCCTATCTAAAGGATCGGCTGCTTTGTTGATATAGAGCTTATATAGGGACCGGCTCCTGACAGAGCTTCTCTGAAATCGGAACTTCCTTGGCACCTTCAAAACATGCTAAATCAATATCTTCCACGCAACCTCCGCAGGCCGGAAAGAATCGGCTGCCTGTTGAGGTAAGTCACGCCAGCCAGTTCCGCAATCAGCTGAATCCCCAGTATTATGGCGGCAAATATCATCAAAGATGACAGCAAGGTCGCACTGTTGAAGATGATGGCCATGATACCGAAGAAGGTGCTGAAGCCATATAGAATCAAAACGGATTGCCGGTGGGAATACCCCATATCCATCAGTCGGTAATGAATATGCTTGCGATCTGCTGTAGCAATCCCCTGATTATTCATCGCCCTCCTGATGATTGCAAGAACCGTGTCCATGACCGGAACAGCAATCACAATCAATGGTACAAGAAAGCTGAAGAACGCAACATTTTTAAAGAGACCGAGCATTGCTACTACGGAAATGGAATACCCAAGAAACAATGCCCCCGTGTCCCCCATGAAGATTTTAGAGGGATGGAAATTATGATACAAGAACCCGAGCGAGCTTCCTATCAGGATGATGCTCAGGCCCACAACTATCAATCTAGCATCCATCACAGCCATCATTAGAATACTGGCAAACCCAATGGCTGAAATGCCTGCTGCCAATCCGTCCAATCCATCGATCAGATTGATTGCATTGGAAGCGGCCAAAATCCAAAAAACCGTCAAGAAGATTCCAAAGAAATCACTGAAATAGACCGTGCCCATAAATGGTATCGTCAGCTTTTCAATGATCAATCCAGAAGAGACCACCACAGAAGCTGCGGCAATCTGCCCAAACAGTTTATAAATGGCCCGCAGTTCGAACATATCATCGAGCATGCCCGTCAATAGCATGATGACCGCCCCGATAATAACCGCGTTCATTTCCGGGGAAACTGGCTGCAGATAGATAAAGCCAGCCGCCACACCAGCAAAGATGGCCAGTCCGCCCATACTCGGCTTTGCCCCATCATGCTGTTTTCTGCACCCATTCGGCTGATCGATCACCTTCAGCAATACAGCTAATTTTATAATAAGCGGTGTACCCACAAATGCAGTACCGCATGAAATCAAAAATGCTATGAACAATTCCGTTGTATTCCACATAGGCCCACCTGCTTTATTTTTTCATTATTATCATCGTTCATTCTATCATAATTTATGCTGTTGTATAGGTATCTATTTATAAATAGACTAATATAAGTAATCATAAACCCCAAAAAAACCAGCACTTCTGAAGAAGTGCTGGTTAGATAATTATCGATATTGTGCAATATTAAATTTGAACAGTGGATTATCCAATAGACCATACATACCCTTGATATCTTCTACCTGCTTTGTTGCCCAGGCTATATCAGTTGCATATTGCGGGTAACCTGGATTGGCTGGATTCCAGCGCATTTTATAGAGGGTATCCTGATTGTAATCATTATGGATATATCTTCCACCAATGAACTCAGCACCGCCAATAATAGCATCCTCTGGAGTAAACCACTCTTCTTCATAAGCACGTATTGCTCCTAATCTTACTGGATCACTGTCGGCTGCTCCGATACCAAACATATTATAAGTCGATTCTATGTCGGTCAACCTGTTACGGTTCTCTGCTGTTACAAGAACAGGCTCTTCTATGCTGTTTAAACCGACTTCTATTCCGTTGGCTAATGTAGAGGTGCCATTGCCTGTTTCATGCAAAGCATGAGAAATGAGGTATATTTCGTTAACGGAATGCTCTCTACCGCCTTCAATGAATGCTTGTCCTGTCTCATCTAAGATGCCCTTGCCTGATAAAATGTTGTTCAAAGAGCTGGCAGAAACACCTGCACTGGATGATAATTCCAGATGTTGAAAAATATCATTGTTATCAGGGTTCAGATAATACTCCACCTCGCTGCGAGTAGGGTTTCTCCACGCGTTATAAGCAATCTCATACCAGGAACCATTCTCGCTCAGAATATTGAGGGTCTCTCCTTCATCAAGAACCCCGTAGATATGGCTGCTGGAGCTTGGTTGTGCTCTGACATTCAATTCATCTGATGTTTTTGCTAATTGCAGACCTCTGTCAACCAGAGACGTATGGGCGTATAGAGTCTCTCCCTTATAAGTAAGCTCATACCAGCTTGTATCCCCGGAAACAGGATCCCCATTAACTTCCCTGGCAACATCCACAATTGTTCCTTGAGAAAGTGTATAGGCTATGTTCCCAGTTTCCAGTCTTGGTGATGTACGAACATTCACCCTAATACCAGAAATAGCATCGAATTCCGTTACATCTACGTAATCACTATGGACATAGGCAGGTGCATTCCTATATGCGTCTGTCTGTTGGAGCTGATTCAGCTGCACATTCAATGCTTCTTCCATAGTGACGTCATATTGGGTATAGGTCACCTCACTCCTGGCCTTTTCCTTCTCCACTTCTTCTGACAATTTAGCGAGCGTCACTTCGTCTGCCATTCCGCTTACTTTGAGACCATAAGCTTCCTGAAAATCTTCTACAACACCAGCTGTAATATTGCCGTAGTACGGTGTCGGATCGGACCAGTTGGCAAAGCCAAGAATTGTCAAGTTTTCCTTTAGTTCCACAATATGACTTCCGCTATCTCCATCCTGGTATGCTTCATCAAAGACTGCATTTATTTTGGATAGTGTTACATCATCTGCAATCCCACTTTCTCGTAATCCATAATAAGCTTGAAACTCTTCAACGACACTGGCAGTTACATTTCCATAATAGATACTTGGACTAGACCAGTTGGCAAAACCTAAGCGGACCAGATCTTCTTTCAGTTCCACTATCGGCTCCCCTCGGTCCCCATTTTGGTACGGAGGATTCAATACTTCCGTAATTTTCTCACGGGTAGGTTCGTCTGCTATACCTGTTACAGGCAAATCATAATAATCCTGGAAATCCTCCACTACTCCTGCGGTAATGCTGCCATATACCGGGCTGGGACTCGACCAGCTGGCAAAACCTAAGCGGACCAAATCTTCTTTCAGTTCCACTATATGTTCACCACTGTCACCCTGCCTATACCGTTGTGCTTCAACTAATGCTTCTTCCATCTTAGTCAGAGTGGATTCTCCGGCAATTCCATCTACTGTGAGATTATAATGCTGCTGGAAATCCTCTACTACTCCAGCTGTTACACTCCCATAATAGATACTTGGATAAGACCAGTTGGCAAAGCCTAGCTCTACCAAATTCGCTTTCAATTGAACTATCGCTTCTCCTCTGTCGCCATTTTGATAAGGAGGATTAAGCACTTGGGAGATTTTGTTCCGTGTGGCTTGATCTGCCATACCAGTTGCAGGCAATCCGTAATAATCCTGGAAATCCTCTACTACTCCAGCCGTAATACTTCCATATACCGGGCTTGGGTCAGACCAAGCGGCGAAACCTAACTCTACCAAATCTTCTTTTAGTTCTACTACATGATCGCCGCTATCTCCTACCTGATAGAGCGGACCTTGTGTTAGAGCTTCTTCTATCTTGGTCAAAGTTGCCACGCCTGCTATTCCGTCCGCAGTCAAGCCATAATGCCGCTGGAAATCTTCTACTACCCCGGATGTTACACTCCCATAATAGATACTAGGGTTGGACCAGCTGGCAAAACCAAGCTCAACCAGATCTTCTTTCAATTCGACTACTGGTTCGCCCCTATCCCCATTTTGATAGGGAGGGTTAAGAACTTGTTGCATCTTATTTCTGGCAGTTTCATCTGCTGTCCCTGTTACAGGCAGTTCATAATAATCCTGAAAATCCTCTACCACTCCAGCTGTAATGGGTCCATAATAAGGACTTGGATCATTCCAGGAGGCGAAACCTAGACGAACCAGGTCTTCCTTCATTTCGACTATGTGTTCACCACTATCTCCAATCGTGTAGCGCTGAACTGCCATAGACCTCATCATAGACTGTGAAGATTCTTCTTCCATACTCTGGGAGCCTTCAACCTGAGTTTCTGTGACGCTGTCTCCTTTTGAATCCTCTTCTGTTGTAGATTGATTCCGTTGTTGATCAGAGTCAATCTCTTCTGTTTCATCAGAAGTAGAGTCACTTCCTTGTTTTTGTACTTCTTCCTCTGAAACTGACTTCTTAATTTGTTCTTCATCTGTTTCAATTGTATTAGCTTCGTCTTCTTCCTTTACAGGTACTTCATCTGTTTCCGTCGTAGTTGCTTCATTTGTTTCGGTTACAGTTTCTTCCTCTGTCTCCGTTGTAGTTGTTTCTTCGTCTGTTTCTGTCACATTTTCTTTTTCCGCCTTAGTATCGGCTTCCTCATTCGACTGTACTTGTGAACTTGTCTGCTCTTCAATCTCTGTTCCCGGCTTCTGTTCCTCAGCTTGAGCTGCAAACGGAAGGAAGGAAAGGGAAAAGATTGATAATAGTAGTATAAGTACAAGATTAGTAGATTCCTTATACTTCACTTTAAGTACACCTCCTTAAATGTAAAATTTACCACAGACTTATAGTATAAGAGGTACAGGTGAAAATGCAATATATCCACCGGCAATATTTACATAAATTTGACAAAATACTACTTTGTCCCCGTTATTTCACCTATTGAAGACGAATAGATGTGATATGCAGTTTATAAAAGAATGAATCGAGGTAATACTATATAGCGATTCATACAAAGGAGAGATAATGAATGATAGTCGGTTTCATGAGAAATAATCGTAAACCATTTAAAATGGTCAGACTATTAGCTAAGGCTTGTGCTTACTATGATATTGACCTTGTCTATTTCCATGCAAAAGATATAGATCTAGAGAAAGAGATCATCCATGGGAAGATGCTGATCAACAATAAATGGATCACGAAAGAAATTTCGCCCCCTCCTTTTGTTGATATCTCTCCTTATTGTTTTAAGTATGAAGAGGAATTTCAATTCTTGAAAAAGAACAGTCTGTTATCAATTACCGAAAATATCGGTTCAAAAGAACAAGTCTATAATGAAATAAATAAGGATGGGGCTTTTGCAGATCTTATCATCCCTACGGAGAGGGGTTCCGATTTTGATAAATTCTATAATTTCCTCCTCCGGAACGGTACTATCGTCATTAAGCCTGCCAAGGGAGTAAAAGGGAAAAATGTCTTTATGTTATCTGGTTCCGGTAAAGTATACACCTTGAGCCGCCAGCAGACCGAGGATCATATAACCAAAGAAGAATTGCACCATTTCTTTACAAAAGAAATACAAGATAACGACTACCTGTTGCAAAAGTACATTCATTCCAGAACAATCACGGGAGATCCATTTGACTGTCGTATCCGGCTAGAGAAGGGTGAACAAGGAAAGTGGAAAACGGTAGTATACTTGATTAGAGTAGGAACCAATCAAAAGGTTATTTCCAATACTTCACAAGGTGGAAGTGTCAGTAAACTAATTCCTTTTCTAGAAGCAAATTTCCCTGAGAACAAGGACAATATTGAAGCCTCTATAAAGGAGGTTGCCGCCAAACTGCCTTATAAGTTGGAAGAGATATACAACCAGGATTTTGGAGCGTTGGGGTTAGACATAGGAATTGATACGGATGGAAAACTCTACTTATTCGAAGTGGAAACCGGTCCGGGGACGGAATTCGGCACCGGGGAAATTGCTTTAATTAAACCGGATTATTATAACTATATTCTCCAAAAGATAAACTCCAATAAAGAATAATGCATCTATGCATATGCATAGATGCATTATATAAAAAGAGATGAGAGTGCAGCCTCTCATCTCTTTTTATAAGCAATCTTATCTTCTCGATAAACCATAGCTTTGCGCTATAGCATCAGCGGTGATTTGGGCAAGGTTTGTCCGGTTGTAGGACTTGCTTAGATAATCATTCTCGAATGTGTTATCTATAAACATGTACTCCAGAAGGATAGCCGGCATGTCTGTATTTCTTAATACACTGAAATTGGCCTGCTTTTTCCCTCTGTCACCAACCGGAATTCTGTCGACTATATATTCATGAATATCATTCTGTCTGTTGGTTGTTTCATTGGATGCTCCGCCATCATAGATATAGGATTCAAATCCACTGCCAAGCCCCATCCAAGCGTTAACATGGAAACTTACAAAGTAATCAGCATCCCAATTGTTGGCCATTCGGGCGCGTTCTTCCAGCTCCACAAAAACATCGTCGGTACGGGAAAAATGTATTTCTGCTCCAGTGTACTCATCTCTAAGTATTTGGCCAGCTTCGAGAGCAATATCAAGTACGATATCTTTCTCGTCTAATCCATAAGCCTGAGCACCTGGATCAGTCCCTCCGTGACCAGGATCCAAAAATACTTTCACTATATTATCTTCGATGGTCTGCAGTGTGATATCATCAGCTGTTCCTGTAATGGTCAGCCCATATGCTCTTTGGAAGTCTTTGACCACACTGGCGGTGATATTTCCATAGTATGGAGTTGGATCACTCCAGTTCGCAAACCCTAAGGTTGTGAGATCCTTCTTCAGTTCTACAATATGTTCCCCACTATCTCCTATAGAGTAGAGATTATCCAAAGCCTCTTCTATGTTTGACAACGTAGCACTTCCGGCAATACCGTCAACAGTAAGGTCATAGTCGCTCTGAAAATCTTCTACGACACTTGCAGTTACATTGCCATAGTATTGGCTTGGACTGCTCCAGTTTGCGTATCCAAGTTCCACTAAATCTTCCTTAAGCTCAACTACCGGCTCACCACGATCTCCGTCCCTGTATGGCGGGTTTAGCACCTCGGAAATTTTATTTCTTGTAGCGACATCTGCAATCCCTGTTATAGGCAGGTCATAGTAAGATTGGAAATCTTCCACCACACCGGCTGTGATACTACCGTAGTATGGACTTGGATTTGACCAATTGGCAAAGCCCAGTTGTACCAGGTCCTCTTTCAATTCTACGATATGATCGCCACTGTCTCCATTTTGATAGAGAGGATCTTGCTCCAGTACTTCTTCTATTTTTGTGAGCGTGTTGCTACCTGCAATGCCATCTACCGCAAGTCCATAGCTTCGTTGGAAGTCCTCTACCACTCCAGCTGTGACACTGCCATAATAAATGCTTGGATTTGACCAGTTCGCATAGCCTAACTCAACCAGATCTTCCTTCAAGCTCACTACCGGTTCGCCTCGGTCTCCATCCATATAGGGAGGGTTCAGAACTTGGCTCATCTTATTCCTGGTAGTACTGTCTGCAACACCTGTTACTGGGAGATCGTAATAATCTTGAAATTCCTCAACCACTCCACCTGTAATATTGCCATAGTACGGACTCGGATCCGACCAACTGGCAAAACCCAAGCGCACCAGGTCCTCTTTCAGTTTGACAATATGATCGCCACTGTCTCCATCACTGTATCGGGATGTTTGAGAAACACTTGCAACGCTAGTATTATTATCATTTTGGAGGGCATCTTCTAATGCAGCCAGCGTTTTCGCTCCAGCAATCCCGTCAACGGCAAGCTTATGTTCTTTCTGGAAGTCCTCTACCACTCCAGCTGTGACACTGCCATAATAAATGCTTGGATTTGACCAGTTGGCATAGCCTAACTCAACCAGATCTTCCTTCAAGCTTACTACCGGCTCACCACGGTCTCCATACATATATGGCGGATTCAGAACCCGTTTCATTTTATTTCTGGTGGCACTGTCAGCAACTCCAGTTACTGGGAGATCATAATAATCCTGGAAATCCTTCACTACTCCGGCTGTAACACTACCGTAGTATGGACTAGGGTCTGACCAGCTGGCAAAACCCAGGCGAACCAAGTCCTCTTTGAGTTCCACAATATGATTGCCGCTGTCTCCGTCACTGTAACTAGGCTCAGAGAGTGTCTGCATCATTATTCGGGACTTAGGTTCTGCTTCAGAATCCTCGTTAGTTTCTACAGCTATATCAGAATCTGCTTGCTGACTTTCTGTCCTTGTATCCCCTGCTTCGGAATTCTCCTCTTCTGAATCCTCTATAGCAGTTTCATTCTCTTGTGCATTGGAATCTTCATTGATATGTTCTTCGTCTACTTCTGTGGTTTCATTAGTATCTGAGGGATGATCGAAAGAGGAATTTTCCGTTGCTTCATCGTTCTCTATTTCACTGGAAACTTCACGATCCGAATTATCAACACTAGTACTCTGTTCCTCTTCCTGCAGCTCTGCCTCTAGGTCTTCTGTGTTTGCTTCTGTAATTTGTGGACTAAAGTAAAATAGAGAAAATGCTAGTAACATAATGGTTAGAATCATAGAATTTCTTTTCTTCACTTTAGCTTCACCTCCTTGTTATCCAAATTTATACTCTTATAGTATCGGATAAAACATACTAGAATTCAATAGTTAATTTGTCAGGTTTTGTCAAATCTTTATGAATTTCGTCATTCCTTGAATAAAAAAAGGAAGCATCCAACATGCTTCCCAGCTTGTAGAGAAACCCTGTGTTTTTCTACAAGCTTTTTTTCTTGCCTCCAGGAGCACAGACCATT
>NZ_JBHRSA010000028.1:0-53883 GCF_042643145.1 Virgibacillus xinjiangensis | reverse complement strand
GTGAAGAAAATGAATTTCAGAAAAATGAACAAAAAAATAAGGCTGTCGAGAACTTTCTCGACAGCCTGAGACGCACGTTATTTCTATAACGTGCGTCTTTTCATGCTTTTATGGAAAATGATCCGCCTACAATTATCTAAAAGGTGGTCGAGTGTTCCATTCCATCCTATTAAAAATTACTGCGCTTTCTTAGCGGGTTGTACCACTGAACTCATTTCTTTTCCTCCAGTAACCTTTTTTCTGGACCATAAGGAAGCGAGCAGAGGACCGGTAATGTTATGCCATACTGCTGCCGCAGCGCTCGGCAGGGCGGCTAATGGTTCAAAATGGACGGTTGCCAGTGAGACACCAAGACCAGAGTTCTGCATACCCACTTCCAGGGAAATGGCTCTCCGCTTCGTTTCATCCAGTCTCATCGCAAGGGCAGCCAAATAACCGAGCAGTACACCGAAAGCGTTATGCAATACCACGGAAGCAAATACAAGCAGACCGGAGGATGCGATTGTTTCTGCATTGCCTGCGACCACTGCTGCTACGATGATGATGATTGCCGCTACGGATATCAACGGGACAACATCTATGCTTTTTTCGACAGCCGTTGGAAACATTCTCTTGATCAGCAGGCCAAGTACAATCGGTACAATGATAACTTGGAAAATGGATAGGAACATTGCAGCCGGATCTACAGGCATCCATTGTCCTGCAAGCAGAAGCAGGATGAACGGGGTAGCAACTGGCGCCAACAGTGTAGACAGAGAGGTCATCGCTATAGACAGTGCGACATCACCTTTAGCAAGATACACCATCACATTGGAAGAGGTTCCTCCTGGGACGGAGCCGAGTAGTACCAGGCCGGCTGCAACAGCCGGAGGCAAATTCAATATATAGGCAATAGAGAAAGCTGCCAGCGGCATTATAACGAACTGGGCAGCTACACCGATCAAGACTGGCACAGGTTTTGTAAGAACCAGTTTAAAGTCCACTGCCTTCAGGGTGAGACCCATACCGAACATGACGATTCCGAGAAGGATGCTGACATAGGCACCAAGCCAGCTGAATTGACCCGGTGCAAAGAAAGCTATGACTGCCACAACAATGACCAATACTGCAAAGTATTTTCCTGCAAGCGTACTGATGGTATTCAAGATGTTCACTGTACAGCCTCCTCTTCTTTGTAGGATAGCTTACTTGGGTTCAGCAGACCTTTCGGATCCAATGCCTGTTTGATTTTATCCATTACTTTCAACGCATCTCCATGTTCCTTAAGCTGATATTTCCGTTTGCCGATACCAACCCCATGCTCACCTGTACAGGTCCCCCCGCGGGAAAGGGCATATTCCACGATACGGGAATTCAATTCCTGTGCTTTCTCTACCTCTTCTTTCCTGTCCATATCGATCATCAACAACACATGGTAATTTCCGTCACCAACATGTCCGGTTATGCCACCGGGGAGCCCAAGGTTTTCGAGTGCTTCCCTGGCATGATGGATGGCTCCGGCCATTTCCGTAATGGGCAGGCATACATCGGTTACCATCAGTTTTCTGCCGGGATGCCCGTGGACATAGGCGTAAGCCAGGTTGTGGCGTGCCTCCCATAATTGGTTCCGTGCTTTCGTTTCCGTCTCAAATTGCAGGTCCAAACATCCGAAATCTCCAAGAATTTCTTCGGTGAAATCAACATCTTGCTGAAGGCCTGCTTCATTGCCATGGAATTCCATGAACAGAGTAGGGACCTCCTGGTAATTCAATTCACTGTAATTATTGACCTGTTTCATGGAAGCTTCATCGACGATTTCGATCCTCGCAACCGGCACGCCGGCTTGCAGCACAGCAGTAACAGCTTCAACCGCCTCATCCACGGAGGAAAAAGAGGCTCGCGCAGCTGTAATTTGTTCCGGGATTCCATACACTTTGAGCGTAAGCTCTGTGAAACAGCCCAACGTTCCCTCCGAGCCGACGAACAGACCATTCAGATGGTAGCCTGAGGAAGATTTCGCTGCAAGGCTGCCTGAATGGATGACGGTGCCGTCTGCGAGCACGACTTCCATGTCCCGGACATTTTCCCGCATGATACCGTAGCGGACAGATAAGGTGCCACTTGCATTGGTGGCTGCCATTCCGCCTATAGTAGCATCAGCTCCCGGATCAACTGGGAAGAACAATCCATATTTTTTCAGTTCCTTGTTCAATTGGGTTCTGGTTACTCCGGGTTGTACTTTGACAAGAAAATCCTTTTCTTTGGTTTCCAATACTTTATCCATCAGAGAAAAGTCGATGCTGATTCCATGCTCTACCGGTACCACATGGCCTTCGAGGCTGGAACCGAGACCGAATGGGGTGACCGGTACGTGGTGAGAGTCAGCTATCTGCATGATCTTGCTTACCTCATCTGTGTTTCCTGGGAATACTACCGCGTCTGGAGGAACAGGCGTATGGTAGGATTCATCATGGCTATGCCGCTCCAAAACTGTTGGGTTCTCACTGATCTGATCTTCTTTCAATAGGGCCTTCAATTCAGTGACAGCTTCTTGTATTGCTGTTTCCATCTACAACTCTCCTTTATCAAGCATATCGTTTTCTATGTAGTTTCAAAAGAACACCATATTTGAACTTTCTGACTTTCCAATCTAGTATATCGGATGGGTTTTTAAAAGTCTATACAGTTTTCGACAGAAATTGTATAGGGGTTGATTTAGAAAGAGGGCTTGTATGCATAAGGAAAGAAGGTTGATAAATGAAAAAACCGCCCCATTATGGGACGGCTACAGTTCTTTTGTTTATTTTCCCGCCGGAAGGCCCGGACGGTTGGTTTGATGGTAGAGATTCGGGATCTCCTCCTTTTGGACTGGTTTGCTGAAGAGATACCCTTGCCCTTCGTTGCATTTCTGCTGTTTGAGATAGGAGAGTTGGTTTTCATTTTCAATTCCTTCTGCCAGTACCTTGAACTTTAGGTTTTTCCCCATATGGATGATGGTGTTGACGAGGAATTCCCCATCGGCATCCAGGTCGTCGATGAAAGATTTATCAATTTTAAGCGTATCGATGGGCAGTTGTTTCAAATAACTCAAGGAAGAGTAGCCGGTGCCGAAATCATCAATTGATACTTTTACCCCGATCTCCTGCAAACTGTCCAATGTATCGGAGGAATCCTTGATTTGCAGGATTGTGCCCTCGGTTATTTCCAGTTCAAGATAGGATGGGTCGAGCTGTGTTTCCGTAAGAATCTCCTTCAGCTCACAGGCGAAATTGCCGCCTTTCAATTGCAGAGGGGATACATTAACGGACGCCCGTTCCATCATGATACCTTGTTGCTGCCACGCCTTCATTTGCCGGCATACTTCATATAATACCCATCTCCCGACAGGGATGATCAGCCCGAATGTTTCCAGAATCGGAATGAATTCACTCGGCGGCACGCTCCCCAGCTCGGGGTTATGCCAGCGCAGGAGGGCTTCGATTCCTGCCATTTGGCCGTTATTCAGGTTTACCAGCGGTTGGTAAACGACGGTGAACTCTTCATTTTCCAATGCTTTTCTCAATTTCATTTCCAATTGGTAGTTGCGCTGCATTTCCATATTTTGATCCGGTGTGTTGAAGCAGTACTGATTTCCGCCCTGACTTTTAGCGTGGTACATGGCTGTATCGGCTTTACTGATCATTGCTTCGATAAACCCTTCAAAAACTGCTTCATTGGCTCCAAGCACATCACGGCTGATACCGATGCTGGCTGAAAGCAGAATTTGATGGTCATTCACCCAGAATGGCTCTGCAATCTTTGCGAGAATCCGCTCGACTACTGGCATCACATTCTGGCATTCAACTTGGTTAAGGATGACAATAAATTCATCACCGCCCTGCCTGGTGAGAAAATCCTCTTTTCCAAGGCAGTTCTTCAGCCGATTTGCGACTTCTTGTAGAACCAGATCGCCAAAACTGTGGCCAAAATTGTCATTGATCGATTTAAAGCGATCCAAATCCACAAAGAGGACGGTGAAAGGGTGTTCTCTATCTGCAGGATGCCCAGCGATCCATCTACTCAACTGGTGCCGGTTTGGCAGACCTGTAAGCGGGTCGGTGTAGGCCATCCCTTCCACATATGCTTCATATTCTTTCCGTTTGGTAATGTCATGACGAATGGCAATATATTGGTACGGCTTTCCATGCTCATTCAGAAAGGGGACAATGGTGGTATCCACCCAATAATGGCTGCCGTCTTTTGCTTTATTTTTGATCTCACCCCGCCAGACTTTCCCGGAACCGATGGTTTTCCAAAGCTCCTTGAAGAAAGACTGGGGGTGGTGGCCGGAATTGACGATGTTCTGCTTGCTTCCTACAATTTCTTTTCGGCTGTATTTTGATATTTCGCAGAACTTGTCATTGGCAAATTGAATGACTCCGCGATGATCCGTTATGGCTACAATCGATGATTCGTTGAGTGCCAATTCTATATCTCTCAGTTTCCGCTGCGTCTCCATCAGCTGTTTTGTGTCTTTATTCATGACATAACCTCATTCCTGTCTTAAGGCTTAGTCCAATTATACTATATATAGGGAAATTTGGATATTCGTGTAATTTCTTTCAATAGAAGGCACAGGAGGAGAGCCAGGATGCATAGGTTATAGTCAGGGAGGGAGTCGCTTATGTATTATTGCTGTCATCCATACAGGTATTGTCCCCGGTACGGGTATGCATACCACCCTGTTCGCCAGTTGCCTCCAGTAGACTCGGAACTTTTCTACCAGTCGGCAAACGAGATGAAGCTATTGATGGAGGAAGTCAGCCTGGTATTGGATCGGTTGGCAGAATCCAAAGAATTTGACACAGCAGTCATGCATGCCGCGCAGGCTTCTGATCAAGAGGAAGTCCAACGGCTGATTGAAAGTACAGGGATCACTTCAAAGGTAGATGTTATGTTCAACCCAGACAATATCCGATTGGAATTTACATCCAAAGTGGGAGGGGAAGACTGCTGCCATATCTCCATTGCGCTGAGGTGGAGATAGCGGAAACTCAGGAGAAAAAAACTTGCAGGAGGGAACCTGCAAGTCGGAAGCGGTATTCTAGTAATGTTTATCGGAGGAGTAACGGGACTCCGGTGTCTCGTCGGCAGGAATAGGTGTCACGGGGTCCAGGCAGGTAATTCCTGTAAAGTTCTCTAAATCAACGGTGATACAGATGCCAGTCGCCTGAAAATCGATGACACGGTCGTCTGTCGGAAAATAGGAAGAAATATTATCACTATGGTGCTTATCGGGCATCAATACATTGCACTTCTCTGTGACAGGCAGAAGCAGTTCGAGGTTGACACAGCATTTGTCGCTGAATTTCCTGGCCCGGAAGATGGGGGACTCCACACTTCCAAAGAAATGGTCCTTCCTTTTGCTCATCGGCGCCCGGAAGACACCAGCTCCTTTAAATGGTTTATCGCTGCCTTGATTGTAGAGGAGGAATGGGATGGTGGTATTTCGGGGGCCATGCGCAGCACCGCGCAACTGCTGGATGGAACTGTAGCAATCACCCGACCCGTAATCCTCTTCGATTTCTTTTTGAGCTTTCACGATTTCCTTTACCACGTCACAAATGCAATGGCTGTCATAATGATGGTAGAATTCATGTTCCCTTCTGCATCTACTCATATATTATCCCTCCTTTCCCTTTCAACATATGCGTGGGGAAGGAAGAGAGGATGTTTCATAGTCTAGTTAATGGGAGAATGAGCAAGCAGTCTAATAGAGAAAAATGAGTCATTTACTCAGGGGAATTTGCCGACTCGGCGGGAACTTTTTTTCATATACATATAGCAAACCTTACCAAAGGTTTTCCCATACCCTGGGTTATTTCTCCTTTTCAGAAAAAGCCGGTCATACACTGGCTTTTTCCCTTTCCCCCAAAGGCCTCACCCATCATTTTTTCGCCTAATATATCAAAATGTGCTCATGCAGTGGTGCATTCATCTATTCAAATATGGAGCAGGTTACATATACAAGTAGTGTAAGGAAGTTGCAGAGATCAACGGCAGAAACTTCCTAATAAAAAACGGAAAAGGAGGAATTTGATTTGTCACGTAGAAGGTATTTTGATGACCACTATGAAGGTCATGATGACTACAAGGATCACAAAGACAGGGATCACAGGGATTTTGACCGAAGAGACGATAAACATCATTGCGACCGCTGTGGACATTATCACTGTGAATGTGGCAGACAAGGGGAATTAGTAGAAAAAGTCATTCTTTCCAAAGAGGTGCAGAAAACAGCCGAATTTGCTTTGCCGGCTGCGATCGGTCCGCTTACACCTGGGCTTCCAGCCTTGCCAGATATTATTGGTTTATTGGGTGGTGTCGTAAATGCTACAATTGAACCCAATTTCAATAACATTCAGCAGGAAGTTACTGTCCTTAAAGACAAAGTAATTAATCTTGGTTATATTCCAGCTACTTTGAATGTTACTCTTGCTGCAGGTGACCCACTAGAAATCCCAATTCGTATTTTCTTCCAAGAGCATACGCATTGTCCGGGAATCTGCCCTGGAGATACAGTTACTGAAACTAGGCCGGAAGTTGAGGCAGTTTTGAATGAGCCATTGGTGGGTACAGATGCTTCTGGCGCAACCTTCATTAATTTGCTTTTATTTAAGGCAGTGGTCCGGACACACATCACTGTTACCCGTCAAGGCATTGAGAGAAATGGCAAGTTCTATGACTTGAATAACCGGCGCTGCGAGCCTACTACTACTCCAGTTCCAATTGAAACACCTCTTGATCTGACAGCAGGGCCTCTTCCTACTCCAGCTAACGGAGGCGTTGCTCCAGCTCAGAACACTCAGCAAACTAACAATAACAACAATGATGGAGGAACCACCTCCTAATTAAAAAGGCCAAGAAAGAAACCCGGCAACCTGGGTTTCTTTCGTTTTCTCCAGTTTAATACAAGCTTACCCGCAAAAAAACCATCTCTTCACGCATAATGCCCGCCAATTTTTCTGCTCCGCTCCAAGGTAATCCCGGCATCGGTATAGCTGGAGGCACGCAGGATGGCAGTAGAGCCGAATTTATCGCGGATTTCATCCATTACATAGCCGATATCATTTTTCTTGGTTCGGTCCTCAAACAGGTTCAGTTGGGTTTCCTGTTTATCGAACAAATTATCGAGGGTGACGTAGACTCGGCGGATGCTGCTTTTTCCGTCATAGAATTCATGGAATAACTGCTGGCAGACATGATAGACATCCATCGTCACATTGGTGGGCAGGTCGATCGAGCGGGAACGGGAAAAGCCGCCGCCCGTTTCTTGGGAGTAACCGATGCCGAGATGGATGGTCTTTCCTGACTTTCCGGCTGTCCTTGCTCTGCGGCATACTTCCTCACAGAGATCAAGGATACATACGGCTGCTTCCTCTTGGGAGTAATCTCTCAATAGGGAAATGCCATGTCCGAATCCTTTCTGCTCCTGCTTGGTGAATTCCCCAAAAACAGGGCTCAGGTCAATCCCCCAAGCATGCCAGTACAACTGCTCTCCCATGATGCCGAACCGTTTCCTCAGCCGGTCCGGGTCGAATCTGGCGAGCTGTCCCAGGGTGACGATGCCCATGCGGTTCAAATTGCGTTTCATCCTGCTGCCGATTCCCCAGATATCTTCCACAGGGAAGGGCCACAGTTTCTCCTCCACATCCTCATACCGGCATTCGGCAATGCCCTGTTTCTTGGCATGGAGGTCCATCACGACCTTTGCCAGAAATTTATTGTCTCCAATTCCGATGGAGGAGGTGATGCCGAAACTTTCCTTGATATCCCGCTTGATTTTACGGGCAGCTTCCCATCGATTGCCGAACAGCCTTTCGAGTCCATTGACGGTGACCCAGACTTCATCCACGGAATATTGGTGGATGGCTTCCTTGGGGACATATTGATGGATCAGTCTGGTAATCTCCACAGACATTTGCAGATAGTCCGCCATATGTGCAGGCACGATATGGATGTCCGGATCATCCGGCAGTTCGAAAAAACGGCTGACATTGCTGATGCCGTATTTCTTCTTCAACTGGGGAGAAGCAGCTAGAACAATACTCCCCGGACGGTTTGGATCGCCGACCACCGCAAGCATGGTCTTCATGGGATCCAGCCCCAATTTCACTGCTTCCACGCTTGCATAGAATGACCGCATATCAATGCACAGCACATCATTGCGGGGATATGAGGAATAATCCACTGTCTTTCACCACCTAACAGAACGTTTGTTCTTATTATATACACTTCCTTTTCATTATCAATGGAAATAAATTGAAGGCCTCCGACAATGGAAGTGAAGGATTACTTCACCAAAAAAAGGAAGCTCCACATGAGCTTCCTGAAGGATTACAACGTGTTTCGTCCTGATGGCTGCAATTGTTGGCGCGCCTGCTCCAACTGTTTTTGAGCTTGCTGGAATTGCGGGTTGTTCTGAACCTGTGTCCCCATCTGTGCTTGTGCTATTTGCAGTCCCTGTTCCGCCTGCTTCAGCAAGCGCTGGGCTTCTTGGACTTTACCGGGGTCCGTGTTTGATTGAGCCTGTTCCATTGCCTGCTGGATTTGCTGGGTTGTTTCATATAGTTCCTGCTGTGGGTTTTGCTCCGCCATTTGCGAGACACCTCCGATATTTGTTGAGCAGCATATGGGCTCTTTGTTTAGATTTCCATCAATCCTTCTATCCTATGTACAGGAAATACAGCTTCCTGAAGAACAAGTTTTTGTAAGGCTTGTCTGTTTTTGTTTGATATAACTACCATATTGCAAATATAAAGAAAAATAAGTGTTCTTGCGTGGTTCTTTACTCGATAGATGGTATGATGAAAAAAAGAAAAAAGGGAGCGGTGCATGGTGAAGGAACAACTGAAGAATTTTCTCAAAAGTGATCCAAGATTGACGGGGGCTTTGGCTGGTGTCAGCATCCGATCTGCACGGACGGGAGAAAAATTGTTTGACCATATGGGGGACATACGCTTTCGTCCTGCCTCCAATATGAAACTGTTCACCTCGGCAGCCGCACTTACCGTGCTGGGTGCCGGTTACACCTTTTCCACAGAGCTTGGAACAGACGGCAGGACGGAAGGGGAATTGCTGAGGGGAAACTTGTTTTTGCGCGGGAAAGGGGATCCGACGCTGCTGCCGGCAGATCTTGAACGTTTTGCAGAAAAAATCCGAGAGGCCGGCATAAAGCAGATTGCAGGAGATGTGATTGGTGACGGAAGCTGGTATGATGACGTGCATCTTTCACCCGATCTCAGTTGGAGTGATGAACAGTATTACTATGGAGCACAGGTTTCAGCTTTAACGGTAGCACCTGATGAGGATTATGATGCAGGTTCCGTCGTTGTCGAGGTGGAACCAGGCATGGCAGTCGGTGATCGGCCCGAAATCCACATCTTTCCGGAAACGGACTATGTGGAGGTGGTCAATGAGGCATGGACGGATTCCGGGGGTGAGGAGTCAAGTATCAAAATTGAACGAAGGCATGCCACGAATATGGTGGTCGTGAAAGGAGCCATTCCCCTTGGAGGAGAGACGGAAAAGGAATGGATGTCCGTCTGGGATCCGGCAATCTACACAACACAATTGTTCGGCCGAGCATTGGAGGACCGGGACATCAGCTGGACCGGGAAGCTGAAGGCAGGGGAAGCACCGGAGGATATGAACATTCTTTATACAGACCGTTCCATGCCACTGGCAGAACTGCTGGTTCCCTTCATGAAATTAAGCAACAATGGACACGGAGAGATCATGGTGAAGGAGATGGGGAAAATCACTCATGGGGAGGGGAGTTGGGAAAATGGACTCAGGGTTGTAGAATCGGAAATCCCAAAACTGGGTGTCAATGGAGACACCCTATCCATCCGTGACGGCTCCGGTCTTTCCCACTTCAATCTGATTCCGGCTAATGAAATCACTCAATTGTTGTATGAAATTCAAAAAGAGGAATGGTTCCCTGCATATTTCCATTCTCTCCCGGTCGCGGGGAACGAAGAGCGGAAAATTGGCGGGACTCTCAGGGAGCGCATGCAGGGGATAACCGTCCAGGCCAAAACAGGAACTATCCACGGTGTCAGCACCCTATCCGGATATATGGAAGATACGGATGGAGAAAGGGCCATTTTTTCCATCATGATCAATAATCTGCTGGATGAAGAGGAAGGAAAGTCGATAGAAGATGATCTACTGAAGATAATGGTACAGGGAAGCTGGAATTGACAGAACCAGCCAGACTATTCGCGGATCTTTGATGGGAAAAGTACCTGGAAAAAGACGCATCACCCTAAATGGGTGATGCGTCTTTTTCGGATGGCACACACTGTTTATGCTATTTCCTTTCACACGTCAAGGTAAGGATGAATACCTAATATAGGGGGTAGGTGTTTACCCGGTTTTCAAATACGAAAAGGAAGTGAGCAAATGTTCTATCATGTAAAGGAATTGCAATACCATGCCAAGCCGGAACGTCCGGATCCCATTTACGCGAAAAAGTTGCAGGAGGTTTTGGGCGGGCAGTTTGGTGAAATCTCCGTAGCTATGCAGTACCTTTTTCAGGGATGGAATACACGAGGAGATGGCAAGTACCGGGATCTGTTGATGGATACCGGTACGGAAGAGATGGCCCATATAGAGATGCTGGCGACCATGATTGCCAGACTGCTGGATGGGGCACCGGATGTGGAGCTGGAAGATGCGGCCAAGAATCCGGTAGTTGCAGCAATTCTTTCAGGGGAAAACCCGCAGCATAAAATTGTCTCTGGGCTGGGTGCCATGCCGTCAGACAGCGTAGGCAACCGTTGGACAGCGGATTACATTATTGCAAGCGGAAATCTGCTGGCAGATTTCCGGGCAAACCTGAATGCAGAGTCACAGGGACGTTTGCAAGTAGCAAGGTTGTATGAAATGACCAATGACCGCGGGGTAAAAGATATGCTCTCCTGGCTGCTGGCTCGTGATACGATGCATCAGAATCAGTGGTATGCTGCGATCAGGGAGCTGGAAGAGAAGGAAAACATAGTGGTTCCGAGCACGTTCCCAAGAGAACTGGAAAAACAGGAAGTAGCTTATACGCTATTCAATTACTCCAAAGGCCATGAGAGTGCAGAGGGAAGATGGGCTCACGGTCCGAGCATGGATGGCTGTGGGGTTTTCAATTATGTCGATAAACCGGTAGCGTATGGTGATGTGCCACATTTGAAGCCGGCACCCCCATATGTGTTTGATACGCCGCCTTGGGCAATGAGGAATTCGGACGATTTACCTGATCCGGATATGAAATAATCATGGATTGCTCCAGCCGGTCAAGGGCCCATGCCTTTGATCGGCATTTTTTATTGCGCAAAAGGTCGGGTTCTATGCTTGGTCTGTCGGTAATTCTCTCTTTGTTTGTTTCAAGCACAAAAATCAGGGGAACAATCCAAGCAATATATCAAATGGAAAGGAGGGTTCAGCCTTGACCCCTGATCAAATAGGTTTTGCTTTATTATACTTAGGTGTATTTCTACTTATTGGTAAATGGATACGTATTCGGGTGAAATGGCTGCAGAATTTATTTCTACCATCATCTGTGATTGGTGGGTTTCTAGCCCTGCTTCTAGGGCCACAAGTGCTCGGAAGTATACTTATGACAGGAGAAGATTCGTTTTGGGCCACTGGAATTCTCACACCAGAGGTGATGCAGGTGTGGAAAGAACTCCCCGGCCTGCTGATCAATGTCGTGTTTGCTACACTGTTTTTGGGAGCGACACTGCCAAGTCTTTCTAAAATCTGGGATGTTGGTGGACCACAATTGGCATTTGGTTGGACGTTGGGATGGGGGCAGTATGTGATCGGCATTTTGCTTGCTGTGTTGGTGCTGTCCCCCGTATTCGGAATGCCGCCCATGGCGGGAGCGCTCATTGAAATAGGGTTCGAGGGAGGACATGGCACCGCGGCCGGGCTGCAGTCCACATTTGAGGAAATGGGCTTCGCAGATGCTTATGACTTGGCTATCGGGTTAGCTACCGTCGGTATTCTATCCGGAGTGGTTGTAGGCATCATTCTCGTCAACTGGGCTGTCCGACGGGATAAAACAAATGTCATCAAGGACGTACGGGATTTTTCCACCCTGAGGAAGGCTGGCATCATGGAATTTGAAAACAGGGACCCGGCAGCAAAAATGACGGTCCGTCCCGAGTCGATCGAACCGCTTTCGTTGCATTTTTCCGTCGTAGCGCTAGCTATCTTGACGGGGTATCTGCTCCTGCAATTGCTGATCTGGCTGGAGAGTGTTACTTGGGGTGCATGGACAGGCTCCGACTTTATGACATATATTCCGTTATTCCCTCTTGCCATGATCGGCGGTATTCTAGTACAGGCTTTCTTCCATAAAGTGGATAATGCTAAACTACTGGATCGTCCGATGATCAATCGAATCCAAGGGTTTGCCCTGGACCTGTTGATACTTACTGCCATTGCTACCGTATCCCTCGATGTGATTGGCCAACATATTGATCCATTCCTGCTGCTGGCAGCAGCGGGTATTGCTTGGAATGTATTCGGCTTTCTGATTCTGGCACCACGCATTATTCCTACCTACTGGTTTGAACGCGGAATTGGTGATTTCGGCCAATCGATGGGTATTACAGCAACTGGGCTGCTGCTGATGCGGGTGGCCGATCCAGAAGCCAAGTCTCCTGCCTTTGAAGGTTTTGGCTATAAACAACTGATATTCGAGCCGTTTCTTGGCGGAGGTTTGGTCACTGCATTGTCCGTACCACTTATCTATCAACTGGGCGCCATGACATTCTTGATTTTCGCTGCGGTCATGTGCTTGATCGGATTGCTCGTAGGGTTGCTCCACTTTGGCAGGAAATAGAGGATAATGGAAAAAGGAGTTGATGCAATTGACGTCACATCATGTACTGTTACTGCTTCTTATTGGGTATGTCGTTTATTCGATTGACAAAAAACAGAAGAACTTCCCTGTACCGGTAGTGCTAGTGCTATGTGGGCTGCTGCTTTCTCCCATCCCATATTTCGATGAGCTCACGGTCAGCCAGAAAATGATCTTCAACGTTTTCCTGCCAGCATTACTGTTTGTTTCAGCATACAGTTTTCCATTGGATGCTTTGAAAAAGAACCGAGGGATCATTCTTACTCTGGGTACGGCCGGTCTGATGCTGACCGTCCTGCTGTTCGGGGCGGCGATTTATACAGCGGCGAATCTATTTGTCTCTGTATCTCTGATAGGAGCATTGTTGGTGGCATCCATATTGGCCCCGACAGACCCTGTTTCTGTTGTGTCTATTCTCAAGCAGTCTTCAGGTGATGAAAAAATTGCCGATATCGTCGAAGGAGAGTCAATGTTGAACGATGGCACCAGTATTGTACTGTTCACCATATTCCTTGGCATGTTCACCAGTGGTACAGATTTTTCCTTTGCCAGATTCATTGGTGAATTTTTGCTTGTCTCTTTAGGAGGAGTACTACTGGGAGCGGTATTTGGCTGGTTGATGAGCAAGGCCATCCATTACTCCCATCACAGGACTTATCAAGTGATGCTCAGCATCATCATTGCTTATGGCAGTTTCTATCTTGGTGAAACCGTCGGCGTCTCCGGTGTGCTTGCGACAGTCACTGCAGGTCTTATGCTATCTTTCGAATTCGGAAGAAATATCAAAGAAGATCATTTTCGCGATTCCTTGGATGGCTTTTGGGATGTGACCGAATCATCCGTACTTGCCTTGCTGTTTCTTTTAATTGGGATCCAAGCAGCAGACTATCTGTTGTTCTCCGGCTGGACGGCAGCCATCATCATTTTTCTTCTGTCCCTTCTTGTACGGTGGATTGTTTTATCTGGGTTTACCTTCGTGGTACCTGCATGGAAGCACGTTTTTTCATGGAGTGACACGGTATTGATTTCCTGGTCGGGCATCAAGGGCGCTATGTCTGTCGCTCTGTTGATGGGATTTGAAGCGGCATCCAACAGTGATGATCTGTTGGTGTCCCTGTCATTTGCAGCCATCATTTTATCTCTCATCATACAGAGTGCAGGTATTTATCCACTGACAAAAAAATTAAAAGGTTAGGGGAGTGCCTCCGATGGTTAGTTGCCGTTGGAGGCATATTTATTAGGGGATTGTTTGTTCGCTTTGCGTTTGGTAGTATAATAGAATAGCAATAGACACCAATATTTCCCTCCGAAACTTTCTCCACTTAATCCACTACAGAAGAATAAGGTGATGAATGATGAAATTAATTCTCGCAGAAAAACCATCGGTCGCGAAAAACATTGCTGACGCACTGGGAATCAAAACAAAACGGGATGGCTATTTTGAAGGAAGCGGCTACCTGATCACATGGGCTTTCGGACATTTGGTTGAATTGTATGATGCCAAAGATTATGACAGCAGAATGACCCGTTGGAAAATGGATAACTTCCCTTTTATCCCTGAAAACTTTCAATATAAAGTAAAAAGCAGTTCAAGAGATAGGAGCCAGACCGATGGAGGAGCTGCCAAGCAGTTGAAGACGGTTCATTCACTGATGAAACGGGCCGATGTTGAAGTTGTCATATCTGCGTGTGACTATGACAGAGAAGGTCAGCTGATCGGTGACAGCATCATCTATCGGGGAGGCAAGCCCAAAAAACAGGTCTATCGTCTTTTGTTGAATGAATGGACAAAGAAAGAAGTTATCAGAGGCTTGGAGAATCTCCACCCGAATGACAGCATGAAGAATCTTAGGGATGCTGGGATCAGCAGACAGTGGGCGGATTGGGTGATCGGCATCAATCTTACCTCTGTTGCGACGCTAAAGTATCAATCAGGGAAGGGTAAAGCCCTGAATATCGGGCGGGTACTGCTGCCGACACTGAAGATCATTTATGATCGCGATAAAGAAATAGCAGAATTCCAGCCGGAAAGCTATTTTAAACTGACAGCCGACTTTGAAACAGACAAAGGGGCTGCCTATCAGGGGATTTACCGGGAAGGAAAGGAGGAAAAATTCAAGGATCAAGAAAAGCTTCAAAAGGTTCAGGAAGCAGTCCGTCAGCAAAAGGGCATTGTGCAAGACAAGCAGGTAGAAAGAAAGAAGGAATTCCCTCCATTTTTATTCAATCTGTCGAATCTCCAAGGTTATATTACGAACCGTTATAATGGGTGGACTTCAGACAAAGTGCTAAAAGCAGCGCAATCTTTGTATGAAAAGAAGTTGATCACCTATCCGAGGACATCCAGTACTGCCTTGGAAGAGAGTCTGGTGGGGAAAACGGCACATGTCCTGAAGACCCATGCAGAAGATTCACCGTTTAAGGATGAAATAAACTTTGTTAAGAGCCGGCGGATATTCAATAATGCAAAGGTGGAAAGCCATAGTGCCATCATTCCGACCTATTTGAAGCCGAAGCATCTTCGAGGAGAGGAACGAATTGTCTACCAGGCTATCCTCCACCGGTTCGTTGCACAATTTATGCCGGTTGCCGAATATGAAGAGACCAGGTTACAGACGAAAGTGGAAACAGCAGCTGGGGTTTTTGTCACAAAAGGCAGGGTACAGCTCGTCGAGGGTTGGAAAAAAGTTGAAAACATTCAATCCAAGGAATCAATATTGCCGTCGGTAGAAAGAAATGAAATGGCAGCTGTCACGGGCAATGAAATTTCCTCCCATGTCACAAAACCACCTAAAAATCATACCGAACGCACCCTGTTAAAGGTTATGGAAACATGCGGCAAAAACTACAAAGGCGAGGAAGATGATGAACAGGAAGTCGGGGCCATCCTTGCAGGATTCAGTATTGGCACGGCTGCAACCAGAGCGGAAACCATTAAAAAGCTGAAAGATGTCGGCTATATAGAGGCAAAGGGGAAGAGTTTAAGTTGTACTGCACTTGGTGTGAAAATGGTGGAAACCTTCCCCGTCAAAGATTTGTTTGACCTGGAATTTACAGGAAGATTGGAAAAGGAGCTTTCCGATATCCAGAAAGGAAATGCCGATAAACGGAAGTTTTTGCGCACAATCTTCCAGTTCATCAGGGAATCAGTCGCTGTGATCAAAGAGGGGGAGGAAGTGATCATCCGTCAGCTTGACAGCAAGCCGACGGCCAAAGAAGTGCTGGGCATATGTCCGGAATGTGGAGGAGAGGTGAAGGAAGGGTTCAAGGGTTTCGGCTGTGAAGGTTATGGGAAGAAGTGCCAATTCATGGTCTGGAAAAATGATAAATATCTTGCAGCGATGAGGAAAAGACCAACGAAGACCATGGTGAAATCCCTGTTGAAAAATGAGCGAGCTCATGTGAAAGGTTTGACCAGCAAAAAAGGCAAGAAATTCAGTGCGTATTTATCCTACAAAAAAAATAGAGAAAAAGGCTATTACAGCTGGGAAATGGAATTCAAGAACAAGAAATAACGGAGAGCATCCGGTTGCGGCGTCCCCATCCTGCTAAAAAACTTAGGCCGGAACGGCAACCTATTCCGGCCTATGACTTATATGATGTCCCGTAATTGGATTTTCAAAATTTTACCGCTAGCTGTTTTTGGAAGTTCCTCCATGAAAGTGATGTTTTTCGGACAAGCATACGGTTCAAGCTTAGCAGCAGCGTAGTCGATCAGCTGCTGTTCTGTAAGGTCGGCTTCTTCATGCAGAACGACAAAGGCGTGGGTCTTCTCGCCTAATTCAGTGTCTGGCAGTACTAGAACAGCCACTTCTTCTACTTCCGGGTGCTGATAGAGAATTCTTTCTATCTCCAACGGGGAAAGTTCCTCCCCATCATAAATGGTATCCCTGTTACGTTCCACCACCTCAATCCGGCCATTTTCATCTATGGTTCCCATATCTCCGGTGCGGAGCCATCCGCCAGGGAGCTCCTGCCCATTCTGGCTGATGGGTGTCACACTGTTTCCTTTGACAACAATTTCACCGACTTCCCTGCCGTCAGGCGAAACGTCCTTGCCATCTTTATCAACCACACGTACTTGTGTATTTACCATATTTATCCCCACCTTTATGATTAGTGATTTCCCTTTCGGTTTATTGAGAATATTATAACACATTTTTTGAAAGCGTTTAACTTCTAGCTGTCATTCTTATCAGGTATAAGCTGAAACCACTACAAGCTGGAAATGTCCATTGTAAGGGGCCGGAGAACATGCTTAAAATAGGAAGGGGAAGGGAATATATCTATAGCAGGAAAAACAGTGGGATTGGATTTATTTCATCCTTAAGGAGGTTCATAGTATGGAGTTAACAGGGAAAACAGCAATAATAACAGGTGCAAGCGCCGGTATAGGGCAGTCCATCGCAGAGCATCTAGCAGAAGAAGGGGCTAATGTGGTGCTGGCTGCCAGAAGTGCTGAAAAGCTGGAAGCCATCTCCGAGTCCATCAACACAAGAGAAGGCGGCAAGGCCATTGCTGTTCAGACAGATGTTACGGATAAAACTGCTGTCGACCGTCTATTTAAGAAGGCAACAGAGGAGTTTGGCGACATCGATATCTATGTCAACAATGCTGGCTTGGTACTTTCCTCAGCGATTACCGACAGGGAAGTGGGAGCATGGGACAAGATGATCGATGTGAATATCAAAGGTGTATTATATGGGATCGACTCGGTGCTGCCACAAATGTTGGACAGGTCCCAAGGTCATATCGTCAATATCGACTCAGTGTCTGGGCATGAAGTCAATAAATCAAGTGCGGTCTATGCAGCAACAAAGTATGCAGTCCGAGCCATCTCTGAAAGCTTAGAGAAGGAGTTGGCCCGAACAGGGGTGAAAGTCAGCAATATTTCCCCTGGGAGAGTGGACACGGAAAGAGTGCTCCGAAAGCTTGGGGATGACCCGAAACGCAAGCCTCTGAAACCGGCGGATGTAGCACGTGCGGTTATTTATGCGGTCACACAGCCTGATTACGTGAATGTGAACGAAATAATAGTAAGACCGGTATAGATGCCGGTTTTTCAAGTCCATCAGAAATTGATAGCGTATTTCTTGTAACTTTGCTATTATGGTAATGGTGTTCATAGCAATTAGTAATAAGCGAATTGAACAGGTCTTTGTGAAATAATTAATTTGTTCAAGCGCTTAGGATATCCAACCATAAATGAGCTGGAAAAAGAAAGGGGAAAGTTCAATGACTAAACCAAAAATCGTTGTTCTGGGAGCAGGATATGCAGGACTGACAACTACTAAGCGTCTCACACAACAATTGAGCCCGGAAGAAGCGGAAATCGTACTAGTCAACAAACACAATTACCATTATGAGACTACATGGCTTCATGAAGTAGCAGCCGGAACCATCAATCCGAATCAGGCGCGTGTCATGATCAGTGATGTAGTAAACCCCAAGCGGGTGCGTCTCATTTATGATAGTGTAGTAAAAGTGAAAAAAGACGAAAATATCGTCGTACTCGAAAACAGTGAAATTAGTTATGATTACCTTGTATTCGCCTTAGGCTTCGAGTCCAATGACTTCGGTATCAAGGGAATGGATGAACATGCATTCGCTATTGAAGACATGGATTCCAGCCGCATGATCAGCGAACACATCGAATACCAGTTCGCAAAATATAAAACGGAAGAGAACCCAGATGAAAACAGTCTGCACATCCTGGTTGGCGGAGCTGGCTTTACTGGTGTAGAGTTTGTCGGGGAACTTGCCGAGAAAGTGCCAGAGCTGTGTCAGAAGTATGATATCGACCGTAGCAAAGTCCGTATCATTAACGTGGAAGCTGCACCATCCATCCTGCCGATGTTTGACAAGGACCTTGTGGAGTATGGCAAGAAATCCTTGGAGGATCGCGGTGTGGAATTCCGAATCGGAGCTCCGATTTCCGAATGTACACCGGAAGGCTTTGTTGTAGGTGATGATAAGGAACTGATCAAAGCTGGTACAGTAGTATGGACCGGCGGAGTTAAAGGAAGCAGCGTATTGGAAGCATCCGGCTTCGAACTGACAAAAGGGAAAGTGAATGTGGATGCCGATCTTCGTATGACTGGTGAAAACAACCTGTTTGTACTAGGTGACTGTTCCTGGGTTTGGAATAAAGAAGAAGATCGTCCATATCCACCAACCGCACAGCTTGCCATGCAGGAAGCCAATGTTGCAGCTAAGAATATCAAATCACTTATTTACAACCAGCCTCTGGAAGACTTTGTTTTCAAAAGCAAAGGTACTGTCGCTTCCCTTGGTACAACCGATGGAATCGGAAGTGTGTTCGATGGCCGCAAGCTTCAGGGCAAAGCAGCTGCAGCCATGAAGAAAGTGGTCGACAACCGTTCCCTGTTCCTCATCGGTGGTCCGAAGCTTCTGCTGAAAAAAGGGAAAGTACGTCCTTTCTAATATTTCATGCCGAGCAACGTATTGGGAGATATGTAAACTATGAGGAGGTAGGTTTCTAATGAAAAAAGGGACTTTGTATGGAATTTTACTTGTAATTGCTTCGGTCATCGGATACAGGATGGCAAGCGACTTCATCGAGGAGACAAGAGATTTCCGCTGATGATAGGCAGATCAGGAACGGCCGCCGGTATAAAACTGGCGGCCGTTTTTTATATGCCAACTAATGTGAATTATGTCACTGACATTAGGAGGTGCTTGGAGTACAATAGGTTTTAGGAGGGATGTTTGTGACTATTGAACTTATTATTTTATTGATTGTATTATTCATAGCTGCCATGGGAGGCACATTCTTCGCTTTCAGACAGGAAGAAAAGAAGATGAAAAAGTATGAAGAAGAGGGAACTACACCAGAAGATGAAATGAGACGTTCCCTGGAATATGAGGAGAATTCCTTAAAATCCAATATACCTCTTCAAATCTGGATTTATTCGATTACGATCATACTTTCTTTGGTGGCGTTCGGTTTTTATCTCTTCTAATAGAAGATTAACCAATTGAAAATGATTATCATTGACTTAACCATCAAGAACCAATAAACTGGAGATAACAAATATTGAAGACGAACTGAGGCAGTGTATCGTTAGAAGGGGAGCGGATCCAATGAAGACATTATCAGCGAATGACCTGACACTCGGCTATGGCGACCATATCATCATCGATGAATTGGACATCACCATTCCCAAGGGTGAAATAACTGTGCTGATTGGGGCAAATGGCTGTGGAAAATCTACATTATTGCGATCAATGGCCCGTCTCCTCAAACCGAAGAATGGAGATGTAGTGCTGGACGGGGAGGATATTTCCAAGATGGCAACAAAAGATGTTGCAAGGAAACTATCCATCCTTCCCCAGAGTCCTGTAAGTCCAGAAGGCCTAACGGTGTATGAACTGGTGAAGCAGGGTAGAAATCCTCATCGGAAGCTGCTTAAAAAATGGTCGAAGGAAGATGAAGAGGCTGTCGTCCATGCCTTGGAATCCACCAATATACTGGAACTGAAAGACAGGTTCGTCGATTCCTTGTCAGGCGGTCAGCGCCAGCGTGCCTGGATTGCCATGACTTTGGCACAGGAGACGGATACGATCTTGCTGGATGAACCCACAACTTACCTTGATATGACCCATCAAATTGATGTCCTGGATCTGTTGTTCGATCTAAATGAAAGAGAAGGACGTACCATCGTCATGGTGCTTCATGACCTGAACCTTGCCTGCAGGTATGCCCATCATATTGCAGCAATTAAAGGAAAGAAAGTATTCGCCCAGGGAAAGCCAGAAGAGATTATTACTTGCAATTTGGTCCATGATGTTTTCCAAATGAAATGCGATGTGACATTTGATCCAATGTTCGGCACTCCGATGTGTATTCCGCATGGAAAGGGTCGCTGCATAGCTGCTGGAAAAACACGCCTGTCTTCCCTTTCAACCGGATAGACCTTTTATCCCGCCAATTGTACGGCGGGTATTTTTTTTGCCTTTTCCCACACACTAGGGGAGAGGAGGGATAGGATGAAAAAGTTGACCCTTTTTATGTTGCTATTTTTAATCATCATGTTTCCCATGCCATCATTTTCCCAATCTGATGATCAAAGTAATGATCAAGTCATTTTGCAACGAGCAGAAATCGAGCAATATGCTTTAGATTATACAGGGGGAATATACATTGATGATGGGAAACTGAATGGTTTGATGAATATGATAGAAAAGAAAGTGTATCAAGCGCCGGAAAATGCCTTCTTAGACGAAAATGGACAGATTGTAGAGGAAGAAACAGGGGTGACGATCGACCGCAGTAAATTCGATATCATGTTTCGTGAAGCCTTCTATAATGATGAGATTCTCCGTCTGAAGGTGCCTAAAAGAACCATATATCCAAGAGTGGATAGGGCGATGATGGAAGAAATCAGCAAAAAAGAGCTTGGTAGCTATGTCACCAATTTCAGAAAAACCAATGTAGAGAGATCCCATAACATTGAACTTGCTGCCGAGGCCATCAACAACCATGTCCTTTTTCCTGGAGAAACTTTTTCTTTTAATGAGGTGGTAGGGGAGCGTACAGAAGAGAAGGGGTACAAGCGGGCTCCCGTGATTGTCAGAGGGGAGTTGTCGGAAGGCATAGGTGGAGGTATTTGTCAGGTATCCTCGACATTATTCAATGCCGTGGACTTGAAAGGAGTACAAATTGTGGAACGCTATGCGCACAGCCGCCGGGTGCCGTATGTGCCACCGGGGCGAGATGCCACTGTAAGCTGGTGGGGGCCAGATTTCGTGTTTAAAAATCTGTACAATGAGCCGATTCTCATAAGGGCCCTTGTCCGTAATGGCAGTATGATTGTGAAAATCATGTCCACTGAGACAGCGGAATATTTTCAAGGTGACGATTAAGGCTTCGGCTTTGTATCAATCCTGCAAGCATCTCCCTGGCACTGATCTACAGGTACGAGCCTTCTATGGGAAGCGATCTTGCCATAAATATAGTCCCCCAATCCCAGCCACTTGAACAGGTGAAGAAATGGCAACAGGATCCACAAGGCAGGGAGCAGTTTGGCAATCTCTATGATGGCTTGATATCCCTTCGACCATTGGCCTTTATGTTGCACATGAAGGCTTTTCTCCATTTCTGCCGGATAGTCTTCAAGTGCCCGGAATGTCTGGAAGGTCAGTTTATTTCGCCAATCGAGTTTCTTCCATAACGAGGAGGAAGCCGTACATAGCCTGCAGTAACTGTCATAATAGATGATCATTGTTTGCCTCCTTTATCTTTTATATTGCCATTATACATGTTGCTAAAACAGTTGACAGAAATTTAGTTGACAGTATAAGTGGTTTCCTTTAAGATAAATCTGAAAATGATAATCGTTTTCAATTAGGGAGGTGGGGAATATCAAACTGACAGACATCGTACGTGGGAGAAGGACTATTCTTGATTACAAACCGCAGAAAATAGATGAAAAACTGCTTGTCGACTTATTCAACGATGCCGCCTATGCTCCTAATCACCATATGAAAGAGCCATGGAGAATCAGGGTATATGAAGAAGATTCCCGCTCTGGTTTCGGAGAGAAAATCGTGGACAGCTACATAAGGTTGGGATTATTGAAAACCCTTGACAAAGAAAAACTGGTAAAAGCACGCAAATCCTATGACCGTTTCTTCACCACCATACCACATCATATACTTTTTTATATGGATAAGGAAGATGACGGAGGACATCTGGATGAGGAGAACTATGCTGCTGTTTGCGCATTTATCCAGAACTTCCAGCTATTGGCGTGGGAGAAGGGGATCGGCACCATGTGGACAGCTAAGGAAACACTTAGAGATGAAGTATTTATCCATGAGATCGGCCTTCTACCGGAGCGGCATAAATTGGTTGCAGTTGTCCAGGCCGGGTATCCGAATAGGGTCCCTAAGCCGAGGGAGCGGACACCACTGGATGATCGGGTTGAATGGGTAAGAGGCTAACAATAATAGAAAGTTAGGGGAGATCAAGATGAAACGACTGATTACATATCTCATAATAGTGTCAATCATTGCCATTTTATCGGCCTGTGGGGGAGCAGAAGAATCAGATGAGACGGAAAACCAGCAGGACTCGACAGAGGAACGAACAGTAACCATTGAAGATGCAAGAGGTGAACAGACTATAGAAGGGACACCAGAAAATATCGTTGTTTTGGAATGGTCCTATGCTGAACATTTGCTTTCTTTAGGAGTGCAGCCAGCTGGCGTTGCAGACTTGGATGGGTTCCACCAATGGGTGAACATCGATGAATCTTTTGATGAAAGTGTGCAGGATGTAGGAACAAGGCAGGAGCCGAATTTGGAAGCAATTGCCCGGTTGGATCCTGACTTGATCATTGCAGTCGATTTCAGACATGGACAATATATGGACAGCTTGGAGGAAATTGCTCCGGTTGTCACTTTTGCTCCTTATGGAGAAGAAGCAGTTCAAGATCATTATCAAAATATGATAGATGAGTTCCAAACGGTAGCTGAAATTGTCAATAAAGAAGACGAGGCCGCCCAGGAAATAGAAAGGCTGGAGAATTTCATTTCTGAGCAGAAAGGGAGGGTGGAAGAAGCCGGACTGGCCGGGTCTGACTATATTGTGACCCAGGCATTCTCGGCACAAAATACACCTACCCTGCGGTTGTTCACAGAGAATTCCATTGTGGCTCAAGTGATGAGCAAACTAGGCTTTGAAAATGCCTATGAAGCTGAAGAGGTTGAACCATATGGTTACAGTGAAGTTACCGTGGAAGCTCTGCAGAATTTTCAAGAGGAAGATCTGCAATTCCTTTATATCGTCCAAGAGGAAGATAATATTTTCGAGAATCAGCTGGCAGGGAATCCGGTATGGGAAAACCTTACATTTGTACAAGAGGGAAATACTCATGCACTTCCGGGAGATACCTGGACCTTTGGCGGCATTTTATCAACAGAAGTCCTTACCGAGCAATTGGTAGATGCCATGGTGAGTGAGTGATCGGCATGGCAGCGCTCAAAAATTCTATGAAGGCGGTTCTTACCTTTGGAGGTGGAACCGCACTTTTATGTCTGTTGACCTTTATTCATATTACACAGGGCAATGTCTCCATCCCGTTCCGCGAAGTAGTGGCGGCTATCTTTTCACCGGAAGATATCATAGAACACCATACCATTCGAACGCTGAGGATGCCGCGGGCGGTCATGGGAATTATAGCAGGGGGCGCTCTGGCAACTGCGGGGGTGGTTCTGCAGACTATCACAAGAAACCCACTTGCCTCAGCAAGTACACTGGGTATACATTCAGGAACCTACTTTGCTGTCGTGTTTACAACCATTTTCATTCCGTCAGCCATGCTGGGAAATGGAATGATTCCCGCATTTGTAGGGGGGATTATAACCTTTATTGCTGTATTCATATTAGCTGGGGGAAGCAGAGCTGCTCCTGTCCGGATGGTACTTGCCGGTATGGTTGTGACCCTGCTTTTTTCATCACTGACTAGTGTGCTTCAAATTTTCTATGAGAATGAGACGGCAGGTCTATTTTTATGGGGCTCGGGCACTTTGGTGCAAAATGATTGGAGTGGCGTCCGTTTTTCTTTGCCAATAGCAATGGCAGCTTTGGTTGTTCTGTTGGTGATGAGTTTTAAACTGGACACGCTCACCCTAGGGGATGATGTAGCTGTATCACTGGGGCAGCGGGTGAATGGCATAAAATTCATCGCCGTGCTTGCGGCCGTGCTGCTGACCTCTGTAACAGTAAGTGTTGTCGGGCCTATTGGGTTTGTAGGATTGGTCGCTCCACATATCATTAAGCTCATCGGTTATCGTAAGCATCTTCCACTGATTACTGCCTCTTTCATATGGGGAGGCGTAGTATTATTGCTGGCCGACATATTGGCTAGGATTATTGATCCATCTTTTGCGGAATTGCCGGTCGGTGCAATAACTGCTTTGATTGGTGCTCCGTGGCTTATTTATCTGGTATTGAGGATGAAAAAGGGAAGAGACGGAGAAGAGACAGCTTCCATAACAGCAGGAAAATCGACAAAAGGGCTTTCCTTGAAAATATTGATTCCCATGCTCATTGCTTTCATATTGGTGACACTCGGAATAAGTTTGGCTAGTGGAAACTATGGGGTTGAACCTGTACTGACCTTCCAGGCGCTAACTGGGGCCAATGATTTTATGCGGGGGCTTATCCTCGATCTACGATTGCCAAGAGCTTTGGTTGCCTTGTGCAGTGGAATGGTCCTTGCAGCAAGCGGACTCCTTTTTCAAGGAGTATTAAGAAACCCATTGGCAGACCCTTCCGTCATCGGCATTACCTCTGGAGCGGGGGTCGGTGCATTAGTAATGATGTATATAGTAGGAGGGGCAGCGTTTTGGGTGCCAGTGGGAGCGATGATTGGTTCGTTCGTATTCTTCGCTGCCGTCATGCTGCTAGCCATACGCGCTCGGTTCCAACCGACTACTTTGGCGCTATTGGGGATCGGTGTTTCTGCTTTTGGTTCAGCCATTATTCAAATCTTGGTGGTTCAAGCTGATATGGGCGTCGCTTCAGCCCTTACCTGGCTGTCAGGATCGACGTATGCAGCAGGCTGGACGGAACTCTTTCATTATCTGATTTGGCCTTTATTCATGCTGCCGCTTCTCTATCTCGGAATACGTGTTCTTGACACGCTTGCCCTTGGGGATGACACAGCCAAAGGTCTTGGAGTCAATGTAATGTCGACCAGATTCCAACTTGCCTTTATAGCGACTATTTTTGCTGCATTCAGTGTCGCAGCAGTGGGAGCCATTGGGTTTGTCGGATTGATTGCCCCTCATTTCTCACGGCTGCTTGCAGGTCCTTCTAATCAAAGGCTTCTTCCTGTCACCATATTGGTGGGCGGGTTACTACTTATTGTAGCAGATTTGCTGAGCCGTACAGTACTGGCTCCGAATGAAGTGCCCGCCGGGATTCTTGTAGCCATCGTAGGAGCGCCGTACTTCTTATGGCTGATGAAGAAAAGAAGTGTGTAAGGGCAAAAAAGGGAAGTTCTGTTGCAGGGCTTCCCTCTTTCAGTTAGAAAAAAGAAAGCTGCTGTCCGGAAAAACCGTGACCGCAGCTTCTGTATCTGTAATTTTATTGTTATTGTCTTGCTTTAGTCCAGTTGACCAATCCACCGTGAAGGATGATTTCCTTCTGGCGTTTGGTCAGATTATGATTAATCTGGATATTTTCTTGTTTATCCTGCAGGGTGGCTGTCAAATGGTCACCATTTGTCAATTGGCTTCTCAAATCTTTGAAGGTGATGACTTCGCCTTTCTCCAGTTTGTCATAATCTTCTTCGTTATCAAACCGTAACGGAAGGATTCCAAAATTAATCAGATTCTGCCAATGGATGCGTGCGAAGTCTTTTACCAGAACTGCACGCAGTCCTAGATACCTAGGTGCCAATGCAGCATGCTCCCGGCTGGAACCTTGGCCATAATTATAACCACCGACGATAGCATGTCCGCCGGATTCTTTGGTATTGATTGCTCGATCTGCATAAGTGGAGTCCACCTGCTCATAGGTGAATTTACTGATGCCTGGCAGATTGCTTCTATAAGGCAAGACACGTGCACCCCCTGCAAGTATTTCGTCAGTGGATATGTTATCACCGACTTTAAGAAGCACAGGAAGTTCCAAGGTATCTGGCAACTCATCCATTTCCGGCAAGGATACAATATTTGGACCTTTGACCAAATCGGTCTTTTTAGCTTCCTCTTCAGGGAGTGGGGCATCCAGTAACCGGTCATCGACATTTACATTTTCTGACTCAGACACTTTTGGATATGGCATATCCAAGGTTCGTGGGTCGGTGATTTCGCCTGTCAGTGCAGAAGCGGCAGCTACCTCCGGACTGCAAAGATAGACACTGTCTTCCCTGGTACCTGATCTTCCAGGAAAGTTCCGTGGAGTTGTACGCAGGCTGTTCCTGCCGGTTGCCGGAGCTTGCCCCATTCCAATGCAGCCATTGCAGCCGGCTTGGTGTAGTCTCGCCCCGGCACTTAGAAGGCTAGCTATATGCATATCATCCACTAGATTCGTTAACATCTGCCGAGAAGTCGGATTGATATCAAAGGATAAACCAGAGGCAATTGTTTTGTCTTTGACGATCTCTGCTGCCATGGCAAAATCTCTGAAGCCTGGATTAGCAGAGGAGCCAATGTAGGATTGATATATAGGTGTTCCAGCTACTTCTGTAACTGGTACAACATTACCAGGGCTGGATGGCTTTGCTACCAATGGTACCAGTTCAGATAGATTGATTTCATCTTCTAAATCATAGCTGGCGTCTTTATCTGCGACCACCTCGACCCAGTCGTCCTCACGATGTTGAATACGAAGGAAGTTTTTCACTTCGTGATCGGAGGGGAATACAGTAGTGGTAGCCCCAAGTTCTGCACCCATATTTGCAATGACATGACGGTCCATCGCAGAAAGGGTATCTACCCCAGGTCCATAGAATTCGATGATTTTGCCGACACCGCCTTTAACATCATAACGTCTCAGCAGTTCAAGGATGACATCTTTAGCACTTACCCAATCAGGCAGTTCACCTGTCAGCTTTATTCCGAATATCTTCGGCATAGTGATGTATATCGGCTCTCCGGCAATAGCCATGGCCACGTCGATGCCGCCCGCTCCCATGGCAAGCATGCCCATGCAACCGTTGGCACATGTATGGCTGTCGGACCCCAACAACGTCTTCCCTGGAACGGCAAGGCGCTGCATATGAACAGGGTGGCTGACACCGTTACCGGGTCTGCTGTAATAGATGCCGAACCTTTTTGCAGCGCTTTCAAGAAATAGATGGTCATCCGGGTTTTTACTATCTACTTGTATAAGGTTATGGTCAACATACTGAGCGGAGACTTCTGTCTTAGCATAATCCAGACCCATAGCTTCCAATTCCAACATGACCATCGTACCGGTTGCGTCTTGGGTCAAAGTCTGGTCTATTTTCAGACCGATCTCTTCTCCGGGCTTCATTTCACCAGATACCAAGTGGTCCTTGATCAACTTTTGTGCTACATTCAAACCCATAATTCCCAATCCTCCTTTTTATAGGTAGTTTACCTCAACAGAGATGAATTCAAACAGGGAATAGGATGGAGGAATAGAAAAGAGGCAGGTCCACCATCGGGATGCTCCTGCCTCTATTGCGTTTCTGTTATTCAGCTTTATGGGCTTCAATTTCCGAATGAATTTTGATTTCTTCTCCTACAAGGACACCACCTGTTTCTACAGGTGCATTCCATGTCAACCCGAAATCTTTACGATTAATGGTTGTCTCTGCATTGAAACCAGCAACGATGTTTCCACTCATCGGGTCCTTGCTCTGTCCTTGGTAGACAACATCAACCGTCACAGGTTTTGTTGTGCCTTTGATGGTCAGGTCGCCAGTCACATCGTACTGGTTGCTTCCCTTCTTTTTGATATCTGTGGCAACAAAGGTAATCTTCGGGTGTTTTTCGACATCGAAGAAATCTTCGCCACGAAGATGGTCGTCGCGGCCTTCTTGTCTAGTATCAATACTTGCTGCGTCAATTGTAACTTCCACTTTAGAATCCGTTAGATCTTCTACGTCAGCTTCAATTACTGCTTCAAAATCATTGAAAGCACCTTTGACTTTGGAAATCATCATATGCTTGACGGTAAATCCCACTTCACTATGCGCTGTATCCACGTTCCAAGTTGTTTTTGCCATTCAATATCCCTCCAAAAGAAATTATGCAACGTTAGTTACTCAACGTTAGTTACTTTATGTTACTTAGTATAAAATTATAAATACTGAAAGTCAAGGAAAAACATCTTTAATTCAAATATATATGATTTAGGTAATAATAATTGAGAGCCTTCATGGAAAAAGAAATTTTTCTTGAAAGGTGGAAAGGAAAGGGATCATAGGGAAATAGATTTAAAGTTGGTACTTTCCTTATTGAATTGAGAAGAGAGCTAGGATACAATACTAGTAACAAAAAAAGTGAATGGAAAGCCTGCAGGGGGAGCCATTTGGCTGAGAGTGGACGGATCGTTCAGACCCTTTGAACCTGTTAGTTAATACTAGCGTAGGGATGGTGGCTTTCTTGATGGTTGAAAAGTAATGTGAGCGGAACTGTTTCCATCAGGAAGTCTTCCCCTTTGGCATTGCTTTTTTTGTGTGCAGAAAAACGGCAAGACGGAAGGGGAGAATATTAAAATGAAGTTTGGAAAAACACTATTCCTGATAGAAGTGGCCGTATTCACTGCTTTGGCTCTTCTACTGGATATACTGCCATTCCTATCGTTCAAGATATGGGCAATGGGTGGCTCTGTTTCCTTCGCAATGATACCTGTATTTATTGTTGCATTCCGCTGGGGATTAAAAGGCGGGTTATTATCAGGGTTTCTATGGGGAGTTTTACAGGTGGCGACAGGTACAGCCTATATATTGCATCCGATTCAAGGTCTGCTGGATTATCTGGTAGCATTTACAGTAATCGGATTTGCCGGGGTGTTTGCACGTCGAATTCAGCAGGCTGTTAAAAATGGCCACACGAAAACCTATCTATCTTATATTACAGCAGGAGCATTACTCGGATCCGCACTTCGTTTTCTAGGCCATTATACAGCTGGCATCGTGTTCTTTGGTTCTGCGGTAGAAGGGCAGCCGGCATGGTTGTATTCTTTGCTGTATAATGGGTCCTATATGCTTCCATCTTTCATCCTGAGTACCTTTGTAGTCTTCTTCTTATTTCATAAGCAGCCGAGAATTCTATTAAGAAATGAATGACTTTATTGGATTCGCTCACATGAAAGATACTTTTATGACACAAAGGAATTACTTTTAAATAGAATATATAGGATGACCGGGATTACAAATCAAAGGGGGATATCCTTGGAAGAGTTGGTGGGACATTGCACGATTTGTGGGAAAGAAATTTATTGTGAAAATGGCTTCTTTGATGGAGAACAAAAGGACGGAGAATTATATTGCCATGAATGTGTTGGTATGGAGGAGTAAGACGGTTTATTAATGTGTGTCATGAAAAATAGTGGGGAGAAGAACGGACTGGTTTCATACCAGTCCGTTTCTGTATCTTAAGCCAAGTAATTCATTACATTTTCATTATTCGTTACAATCAGGAAGATTTTTCCTTCGTCCATTTCTTCCTCATATTGCTCGGCTTCCTCCTGAGAGAAGCCAATGTCTTTCAGTTTTGTCCGGAGTTCATCTCCCTGACTCTTAAACATGGTCCCTACATAATCGGAGAAGTCCATTTCATCCATACCGATGGTTTTGGCGTCTGCTCCACCGGCTACTCGTTCTGTTCGATCTTCATCATGAGAAATAACATAAACATCATCCTTGTTGATACCTTTATCCTTTAAAACGCTTACGTCCGTCTTCAACTGTTCATCATTCGTATAAGCTTTAATGAATGGTTTCATTTCAAACGCCTCCTCTAAATTAGATTTATATTTGATATTCCCATGGATAAGATGATTAAACATGGAAGGTAGCGTTTTTAATGGAGCTTGCATAGGCTGTATAACTAATTTTGATGAGAGGCGTGGTCTGTATGGGGTTGGAAATTTCCCATTGGTTATACGGTCTGTTCACGTTTGCTATTATTGTTGTCTGATTCTTCGCAAAGGTGTGGTGTTTCCTACATTATTAGGAACCTTTGTCATTGCTTGGGTATATAAAGGAAGTCTGCTTGATGGATTCACTGCCATTTTCAATGCCAATCTGGTAGCGGCACAGGAATTATTCAGTATTTTCCTGATTATTACATTTATGCTGGCACTGTTGAATTCACTAAGAGATTTAGGAGCCGATCGCAAAATGATACAGCCGATTCAACGAATGATGATCAATGGGCATGTGTCCTATTTTGTGTTAATTGGTATTACGTATCTGATTTCACTGTTCTTTTGGCCGACACCAGCAGTACCTTTGATTTGTGCCTTATTGGTCCCAGCAGCAGTGAGGGCCGGGCTGCCAGTAATGCTGGCGGCAGTTGCTATAGCTCTTGCAGGTCAGGGAATGGCCCTCTCTTCTGACTATATCGTCCAAGTAGCGCCGAGCCTTTCCGCTTCTTCAGCTGATCTGGATGCTGGACTAATCGCGGATAAAGCCTTGATTTTATCCTTGTTTGCAGGTATAACAGCCATTCTTTTTGCTTATCTGCTATACCGTAATGGAATCCGTGCTCCACAGGATCCCCTAAACGAACAGGCATATCAACAGTTGCAATCATCCACAACAGAGCATGAAGGGAATAAAGTACGGACGAAGCACTTGAATGCTTGGAGCAAAGTTTTTGCTGTTCTTGTCCCGTTATCCCTCCTGGCTGTAGTGGTTTTTATGATGTACAGTAAGCTTTTTTCCGGAAGCAGTGGGTTGGTAGGCGGGGACGGGGCTGCCTTCGTTGGCGGAGTTGCTGTCATTCTATTGCTGTTATCCACGCTGGCTTTTGGAAGGCAGCATGCACTTGATTACATTACAACCCATATTACTGATGGTTTTGTGTTTGCCTTTAAGGCCATGGGGCCGGTTATTCCAATTGCCGGCTTTTTCTTCCTTGGAAGTTCCGAATATTCCGGGATGATCCTCGGAGTAGATGGAGATGCCCCCGGACTGTTGTTCGACTTGGTAAACGCCAGCCAAGAGTATCTTCCACAAAGTGCTTTGCTAGCCGCATTGAGTGTTTTGTTGATTGGTATCATTACCGGACTTGATGGTTCCGGTTTTTCTGGTCTACCACTGACAGGAGCACTGGCGGCTTCCCTTGAAACAGGTGCAGTAGATGCTGCCACCTTGGCTGCATTGGGGCAGCTTGGAGCTATTTGGACCGGCGGGGGCACGATTGTGGCATGGTCCTCACTTATTGCGATTGCCGGTTTCTGTGGCGTGCCTGTCATGGAATTAGTACGCAAGAACTTTCTTCCTGTTATGGCAGGACTGATGGTCGCTTCTCTTGCTGCCATATTTATATAAGCAACAGGTATCATAATGATTTTTAATTTCTGTCTTGTGGGTATAGTACTATATAAATATCGAAACAGGAGGGACTACTTTTGCTAGACAATTCCAAGGAGATTGTAACGAAGTCGCTGCAAGCCTTGAGGGATGATCCGACCTTTTTGCCGGAACTTGAAGGGGAGGCCAGGGAGAAGGCTTTCACTTCATTAGCCTCCATTATTTCCACTCCGAATCATGTCCATAAATCTTATTTGAGGGTCCGCCTCGAAGATAACCGGGTGGAACGGATCCCTTCATTCCGCGTACAGCATAACAACATGCTCGGTCCATATAAAGGAGGCATCCGTTATCATGAATCAGTGGAAGAATCGGAGGTAGAAGATCTCGCTTCTTTGATGACATTGAAGAACGCGCTGCATGAAGTGCCATTTGGCGGAGCTAAAGGCGGGGTGGTCATCGACCCGGCTGATTTCAGTGATAAGGAGTTATATGCAATTTCCAAAAAGTATGTGCAGTATTTCAGCGAGATCCTGGGACCGGAGAAAGATATTCCTGCTCCAGACGTCGGTACAAGTGAGCGGGAAATGGATTGGATGATGGGAGAGTATAAAAGCATCCATCCGGGGCAGAGATACAGGGAAAGTTTTACAGGAAAAAGTGTTATGAACGGTGGTTCTCTTGGCAGAAGGGAAGCAACAGGTAGAGGGGTATACTTCACCCTGCGTTATTTGTTGCATGATTTTGTTAAGGACAATAAGGATTGGCTTGGAGAACGGAAGAGCAAGTATGCTAAAACAGCGCTGGAACATCAGGATAAAAACCTTAGCGTTGCGATTCAGGGATTCGGCAATGTTGGGTCAGTAGCAGCTTTGGAAGCGTATCGATGTGATTATCTAAATAATAAAGTAGTAGCGGTAAGTGATAAGAATGTAACTTTATATAACCCAGATGGCATTGATATCCCTAATTTGATACGATTTACTTCCACCAATCATAATAATCTGCCCATAACGGAAGACGAGGTGAAGGAAGCGAATATCAAAGCAGATATCCACAACCGGGATGAATTGCTGGAAGTAGAGTGTGATGTATTGATTTTCGCCGCCCTTGGCGGTCAAGTCCATAAAGGTAATATGAAGAAGATCAAGGCTAAAATACTGGTGGAAGGTGCGAATGCTCCAGTGACAGAAGAAGCAGATGAGTACCTTAACGAGCAGGGGGCGATCATTTTGCCAGACCTGTTAGCCAACGCTGGCGGGGTAATTGTATCCTATTTGGAGTGGCTTCAAGGAAGGGAGACCCAGTTTCTCGAAGAAGAAGAAGTTTTTCAGGAACTGACCACTAAAATGGAAAAGACTTTTGATACAGTTTACCCCCAGTATTTCGATAACCATCATTCCCTAAGAGAAAATTGCTTTATCCATTCGGTTATGAAACTTTCTACCATTATCTATAGACAGGGAAAACTGTATTATTAAGAGAAAAAGGCTGTGGTTCCAGATGGACCCAGCCTTTTTTTGTATTTTATAGTTCTAAATTGTTGAATAATTTACAAATTATAATATAATTGTACTAGATAATAGCGCTTACACATAGCGTTATACAGGACCTTCTTCGGCCATAACCAATTGAAAGGAAGGTAGGAGAATCGTCCTGAATAAAAGGGGGGGAAGAGAAATGCCGGGAATAGTGGTTGCAATCATTGGTTTGGTTATTTTTGCATTAGGTTATCGTTACTACTCCAAATTTGTCGCCGAAAAGATTTTCAGATTGGATCCAAATTATGTCACACCTGCCCATAAATACAAGGATGGTGTGGACTTTGTCCCGACAAATAAATTTGTCTTATGGGGGCATCACTTTACTTCTGTTGCAGGAGCTGCGCCAATTCTTGGTCCGGCGATTGCTGTTTACTGGGGGTGGCTGCCAGCCTTTCTGTGGGTCATCCTGGGAACTGTTTTTGCAGCAGGGGTCCATGACTTCGGTACTTTGGCACTCTCTGTCCGAAATAAAGGACAGTCCGTTGGTACTATTGCCGATAAGTTGATCGGACAACGCGGAAAAATCTTGTTTTTATTCATAATTTTAATCTTGGTTTTAATGGTAAATGCGGTATTTGCCTGGGTGATTTCCAACTTGTTCATCACCTATCCAGCGAGTGTGGTGCCAGTATTCATCCAGATTCCATTGGCTATTTGGATCGGCTATGCAGCCTATAAACGTAATATGAAGATGCTTGTACCATCTTTGATTGCATTGGCAATCATGTACTTGACCGCTGTTGTGGCCAGTGGCACGGAATTTTTGCAGATTGATTTGGTCAGGTATATGGGAGGAGAAGATGGAACAGGACTATTCGGTCTCGGAGCTGTTTCTACAGCATTTCTGATCTGGATTGTCGTTTTGATGGCTTATGTTTATGTCGCTTCCACACTTCCTGTCTGGAAGCTTCTCCAGCCGCGGGATTTCATCAACTCTCATCAGCTTGTGGTCGGGCTGGCCATCCTATATCTCGGTCTGCTCTTTACCAACCCAGAGATCACAGCTCCTGTTACAAATTCCAATGCAGATACACCGTGGCTGCCGTTATTGTTCATTACCATAGCCTGTGGTGCTATTTCGGGGTTTCATGGCCTCGTTTCATCCGGCACATCCTCCAAACAGCTGGATAAGGAGACAGACGCCCGTTTTGTCGGATACTTCGGAGCAGTGGGTGAAGGGATTCTTGCATTAGTTTCCATTTTGGCGGTAGCAACATTTTTCGCCAGTACTACGGAGTTCACGAATGCTTATTCGGGGTTCACGGAAGCAAATGCGATCGGTCTGGGAACCTTCGTAGAAGGAGCGGCACAGCTTGCCGGAGGTTTAGCGATCCCAGCTGGTGTAGCTACGACGATTGTTTCCATCATTGTCGTCAGCTTTGCTGCTACTACATTGGATACTTCCGTAAGGCTGATGCGTTATATCATTGCTGAGCTCGGCACTGAGTATAATGTGCCTGCACTGACCAAGACCCACGTGGCAACTACAGTAGCAGTAGTTTCAAGTGCTGCACTTGTATTGATTCCTGAAGGGCCTAATGGTTTTGGATCTGGAGGGTATCTGATCTGGCCATTATTCGGTACTTCCAATCAACTTCTAGCTGGTATCAGTCTATTGCTGGTTTCCATCTGGCTTAAGCGTTTGGGCAGGAATTACGCTGTTACCCTGATACCGATGATTTTCTTGATGTTTATGACCTTATATGCCATGTTCCAGCAAGTCGTCTTTGAATGGTCCTGGTGGGGCAGCGATTCCAATACACTGCTATTCGTATTGGGAGCAATCATCTTCGGCTTCACTCTTTGGATCATCGTAACAGCATTCTCAGCTATGACAGGCAAGTTTGATGAGGAAATGGACGAAGAGAAGAAAGCATAAGATTTGATAGGAAAGGGAAGAGGTCATTGAGGAATGATCTCTTCTTTGTTTTGAAGTTTTACCTGCAGATTATGACAGGAAAGAAGAGGTGAGCTCATGCTGGAGCAGATGAAAAAGCTGGTTAAATATTATGAAGAGGTATTGAGTATGCCACATCGGCAAGAGATTGCCAGGGAACTGAGGGATGAAGACGACTTATTCATGCTTTTACTGTACTCAGAAATGATCGGGATCCCGAATCCTGTATATTACTACACGCTTGAACTGTATCCGATGATGATAGAGAAATTTCATGACTGGCACTTGCGGATGGGGATGGAGAAATCCCCGCTAAACGGAATCCGCTGCTGTTAGTTGAAGGAAGGACGTCTGCATGATGGAAGTATTAAAAAAAGAAATTATCTTTGTCGGAGGAAAGGGCGGAGTCGGAAAATCCACTTCTGCAGCCGCGATCGCCTGGAGATCAGCTGAGGAAGGCAATCGTACACTGCTGGTTTCTACAGATCCGGCACATAATCTTGGGGATATATTCAATGAACCTATAGGCGGAGTAATAAAACAGGTGGACCGTAATCTATCTGCTTTGGAGATTGATCCAGATTTAGAGACGGAGAAGTATATCAATGGAGTAAAAGAGAATATCAAAGGGACCGTTCAATCTACCATGATGGAAGAAGTCCACCGGCAGCTCGATACTGCCAAGTCATCTCCTGGTGCGGATGAGGCAGCATTATTTGATCGATTGATTTCCATTATTCTTGAAGAAAGGGAAAATTTTGATAAAATTGTGTTTGATACGGCGCCAACGGGACATACTATCCGATTGCTATCCCTTCCAGAATTGATGGGAGTATGGATCGATGGATTGCTGCAGCGCCGGAGAAAAACAAATGAAAATTACAGTCAGCTACTGAATGATGGGGAGCCGGTAGACGATCCTATCTATCAAGTGTTGCGTGAAAGACAAGAGAGGTTTTCCCAAGCTAGAAAGATATTGCTGGATGATAAGATCAGCGGTTTCATATTTGTACTGAACCCGGAACGGCTGCCAATCGTCGAGACGAAAAAGGCGGTCAAATTATTGGATGATTACCACCTCCATGTTAAAACGATCATTGTCAATAAAGTATTGCCCCCTGAAGCGGATGGGGAATTTTTGACACAACGCAAGGACTACGAGAAACGATACTTGAAAATGATTGAAGAGGCATTTGTGAGACAGGAATTGATCTATGTCCCACTTTTCCCGTATGATATTACGGACATGGAACAGTTACGACGATTCAGTTACCACTACAAGAAAGGATGAAACGGATGAAAGCATTTATACATGAAGACGGTGAACTGACAATTAAAGATATGCCAGAACCGGAAGCTGGAGAAGGAGAGGTAGTCGTATCCCTGAAGACTGCAGGGTTGAACCGGCGGGATGTAGGGCTTCCTAATCGCAGAGGCGACCAAGCAGATGCTCTTATTCTTGGCTCGGACGGGGCAGGAGTGATCGACTCTCTGGGAAAAGGCGTCAGTAATGTCAGCCAGGGAGATGAAGTCATTATCAACCCATCCTTGAATTGGAAGTATAATACCGATGCACCTCCGAAAACTTTTGACATTCTAGGAATGCCTGACCATGGCACCTTTGCCGAGAAGATCGTTGTTTCAGCAGAGCAAGTGGAATTGAAGCCAGGACATCTTTCCTGGGAGGAAGCAGGTGTCCTTGCACTCTCAGGCCTTACTGGATACAGAGCCCTGTTCACGAAAGGGCAAATCAAAGAGTTGGACACTGTATTCATCCCAGGTGCAGGTAGCGGCGTGTCCACCTATCTTGTCCAGTTTGCCAAAAATGCAGGGGCAAGAGTTATTGTTTCCTCCCGCAGTGAGGATAAGTTGGAAAAAGCGGAAGAATTGGGAGCCGATGTTGTTATCCATAATGATAGTGACTGGCAGGAGGAATTGAAAAATGAAACAGTGGATTTAGTGATTGAAAGTGTTGGGCGTGCCACGTTCAACCGCTCCTTGGGGGTTCTTAAAAAAGGTGGAAAAATGGTCACCTTCGGGGCAACTACAGAGGATGTAGTAGACTTCGATCTGCGAAGTTTCTTCTACGGTCAATATCAGCTGCTTGGCACAACCATGGGCAGCAGACAGGAATTGGAAGCAATGTTGCATCATGTCAACAACTTTGGAATGAGGCCTGTGGTGGACAAGGTGTTTCATCTGGACGAGGCACAGCGAGCATTTGATTATCTGAAAGAGGGAAGCCAGTTTGGTAAGGTTGCCTTGAAGATTCGCTGATGCAAAATATGAAGGCACTAATGAGTAGAGAGGAGAGCCGTGGAGGCTTTCCTCTTTTAATTGCGAACACTCCTGAAGGGAAGTAGATCTATGTGGTTGAGAATGACTCAGGTCATGTATGGGGTTATCATATCAATGGCCTGCTGAAGTCTTTTACTATTCCGCTCATACATAGATTTGGATGTCTGGTTATCTGTAGCAAGTGCAAACAACTCCAGGTCTGCTTGGGCTTTTTTCAACGTTGCAAGCAGGAGGGGGACTTCACTCGGGTTAGGAACGGCAATCATATCATCATATAAATCAACATACAATTGTCCATTCGTATCGGCCTGCCCCAAGAATACGTTTTCCAGACTGACATCCATTTTTTCCAGCTCAGTTTCCAGCCAGTTAATGTTGAGATTCAAGTTGGCCAGAGGTTCATGCAGGACGTTCCCATCCATAATAACTGTCTGGGGTTCCTTTTGAGGAGCTAGTTTCAAGCCTAAATCCTTTGGGGTGAGCGGTCGGTTCTCCCGTTTAGGAAGGACGTTTAATGCTCCGGAAGGCTCCAAAACTGCAAACTCTACATCCGATGCTAAAAATATATTATTATCCCTCAACTTTTCGAGGAGATCATCTGTAGAGTAGCCTGCCTTTTTTAGATTGTCCTCCATGATTTTTCCATCCTGAATGAACACCGTGCTTTTTCCTTCGGTAAAGTTTCGGAATGCTTTGCTTTTCAGGGAGATATATTCAACGCCGTATGGCACAATGAACCAGATGAACATAGCAATAAATGCATAGGCAATAGTTCCATCCGGATCAATCGTATGAACAGCAACAATCCCGCCCAAGACAATACCCGTGATATACTCGAAAACATTAAGCTGAGACAGCTGCTTTGTCCCAAGCAGCTTCGTCAGGGCAAACAGGACGACTAGCAGTGACACTGATTTGATAACGATAATCAACCAATCCGGCATTTAATCACGTCCTTTCCATTACGTTGAATCCTTGCCCTCTGTTAGTACTGCGGTTCTTCTTTCGACAGTTCAATGACCTGTTGTTTTAAATCGCTTTTTATATCTAACAGTATATTGCCAGCGTGAAAAAATGCATTCTTTGTTTCCTGGTCTTTCGCTTTATTAGCCAGCATCTCCAAAGATGCCTCAGCACTTTTAATGGATGCATAACAGCTTTTCACTTGTGAACCAACAGTCATCTCTGTTCACTCCTATCCTTTTGGCTTGAAAATGAGGGCTCCGATCACCCCAAAAATGATGGCAGCAGAAATACCGGCACTGGTCACTTCGAACATCCCGGTAACCACTCCGATTAGACCGTGTTTTTCTGCTTCTGCCATTGCACCATGCACTAGAGAGTTGCCGAAGCTTGTAATCGGAACGGTTGCACCGGCTCCTGCGAAGTCGATAAGTGGCTCGTACCATCCGAACCCATCCAAAATGGCACCCAGGACTACAAGGATGGTCAACGTATGTGCTGGAGTCAGCTTGAACACGTCGAACATTATTTGACCGAGAACGCAAATGAACCCGCCAACGATAAAAGCCCACAAAAATATCACGATATATCACTTCCTGACTCAATGGATACTGCATGCGCAATACATGGGATTGGATCTTTTTGTTGGATACTCAATGGGGAGTGAAGGCTTCCTGTAGCAACAACTAGAATCCGATTCAACTCGCCTCGTTTCATGGCGTTTAGGAAATGTCCATACGTAACAACAGCTGAACAGGCAGAGCCGCTTGCACCGGCCAGTACCGGCTGATCCTCCCGATAAATCGTCAATCCGCAATCAACATACTGATCCAACTGTATATCCCACCCCCGCTCAGTCAGCAAATCAAAGGAGACTTCTCTTCCTATATGTGCAAGGTCGCCTGTGATAATTAAATCATAATAGGAAGGATCCACATTCCGTTCCCTTAAATGAGCCTCAATGGTGTCCACTGCAGCAGCAGCCATGGCGCCTCCCATGTTGAAGGGATCCGTAATCCCCATATCCATGACTTTTCCAATTGTTGCGGAAGTGACCACTGGTCCTTCCCCGTTTTTTGCCACCAAAGCGCAACCTGCGCCGGTGACTGTCCATTGGGAGGTGGGTGGCTTCTGTCCACCGTACTCTGTTGGATAACGGAATTGTTTTTCGGCAGCTGCATTATGACTTGCAGTTCCGCTAAGAATATAGTTGGCTCCTCCAGCATTGATGATGTGGGCGGAAAGAGCAAGGCTTTCCATCGATGTTGCACAGGCATTGAACAAGCCAAAGTAGGGGATTCCCATAGTTTTAGCAGAAAAATTTGAGGGAGTAATCTGATTGATGAGATCTCCGCTTAAGAAAAATTCCACCTGTTCTTTTTCTATGGGACTTTTCTTAATGGCTACCTGGCATGCCTCTTCCATCATCATTTGTTGGGACTTTTCGAATGAATCTTGTTGGAGCCACATATCATCATGCAGGATATCAAAATCATTTGGAATATTGCCTTTGGCTTCAAATGGTCCTCCTACCGTACCAGTAGAAATGATGGAGGGTTTATTATCGAAGATCCATGTACGATGTCCAACTAACATTACAATCCACCCCATTGGATGAGAATAGTTTTGATCAGCGCAATAACAAAGGCAGCAAATACTCCATATACGATAACAGGGCCCGCCAATTTCAGCATATTGCTTCCGACCCCGAGAATGAATCCTTCGGTACGATACTCGATAGCTGAGGAAATTACTGCGTTGCCAAACCCTGTTACCGGTACAGCAGTCCCCGCGCCTGCAAATTGTCCCATCCGGTCATACACCCCAAAACCCGTAAGGAGCATGGTTAAAAAGATGAGGGTAGCAACGGTGGGGTTTCCAACTGTTTGTTCCGTAAAATTGAAATTATACATATAGAAGGTGGAAATGATCTGACCGATAAAGCAAATGAACCCACCAACCAAAAAAGCTTTGATGCAATTTTTAAAGACAGGACGTTTCACTTCTCGTTTCTGTTGGAAGGATTGATAGGCCTGAGCTTCTGGTGGTAGCTTTTTTTTCTTTTGATCTGCCATTTCTGTCACTCTTTTCTTTAGGTCTGTTCTTTCGAAAGTTTAATTAGCTTATCCAGCTCTTTATTCAATTCTTTCTTTGAATATTTTCCTTTATCCAGCTTCTTTTCAATCCGTTCCAGCTCTAAGAGGATTTTTTGATCTGTTGAAAATTCTACGTGCATATCAGAGAAATGCTTCTTCATTTCTTTGGTGCGTTCTTTACGGAATTTAGCCAGCTGAAATCGTTTCATATGTTCAATTTCCATACCAATCAGCATATGTTTGGAAGTATTGACAGCTTTAACACCTGTTACTTCTGGATGCTTGCTCAGTCTTTCCTTGGCCTGATTGGAAGGAGTCTGGTCGATTGCGTTTTGGGAAGATATCTGGGTCATATCAATGGAATCATTAGTAGAACCTTCCTGTTGGTTATCTGTATTACATCCGGCCGCAAACCAGAGGAAGCTGCATAATATAATAGCTTTCCATAATTTCATGACAATCATCCATTCTGTTTAGTAAGAGGAGATAAGAGGAGGTCTGGACAGACCTGCCTCTTTTTGCTTCTAGAATCCTTTATATTGTGGTTCTTCTTGTTCCATCTGCTGCACCCTTGGCTCAACACTCTGTAAGATGGCCTGGGTTTGCTGTGCTGCGCTTTCATACATCTGTTTCGCCTGTTTATTTTCCGTCTGCAAGGCAAATTGTTCAAAACTCGCCTGTGCACTTTTAAGACCGGCAATCGTTTGTTTTACTTGTGTGCCTACTGTCATTTTCTGCTCCTCCTTCACCGTGGGATACATGTCTTATCATGCGATGGACCGGAGTGAAATATGCATACGTACTTTTTTTGATTTTACCCTGTAGAATAGGAAAGAAACGAAACATTTAGAGAAGTTATCCGTATTATCGGATAGAGGGAAGCAAGGAGGAGTGAAATTGCGGAAGTGGTTGCTTATTTTTCCTGGATTGACGCTGATTTTTATAGGGTGGTTATATTTCCCATTTTTAGAAGAGGAGAGGGATTTGCAGGAAGAAAGATATATTAAAAAGGAATCTGGGGAGTTTGTGTTGCATGTGAAAATAGGGAGGAAGGAGGATAAGATAGAAGTGCTTCGTTCCTTGCAGTATTTAGGCAAGGAATCCATTGAAATTGAACACCGGACACCCCTGGCCTCCGTATCCTTTGGACATAGGAACCATGACTTCACCGGGAGTCCTGTACACAGAAGATTAAATAGCGGGGATATATACTTGCCCAAGACAGATGCTATTTTCTCTTTGAATGAAGAAAATGCATGTAAGGTATACATCCATGCAGAATTCACGGCAGATGGGGAAGAAGTAGTGATCGATCATGCTGAAGAACTTCCATTCCATTAAAAAACAGCACTCATCACAGAAGTGCTGTTTTAGTGACTTAACGTTTATTCAATTGTTTGCTGTGGAGGAACGGGGTAACATCCAGTCGTTGAGGATTGGAGTATTTTCTGATCATTTGCTCGGTCCAGGTATCTATTCTGGTATTTGTGCTACGTTTATTATAGTAATCCTTCAGCTTTTTATCAAATTCACCAATAAATTGCGCCTGTTTTTCATCCTCCAAATAATTGTTTTCATGATAAATGGTTTCAATCGCCGGCCGGGGCTTGATTTCAGGCTGTTGATCAGGGTAACCGACTGCCAGGCCAAATAGGGGAACAACGTGCTTCGGAAGGTTCAAAAGATCATTGACTTTATTGATATCATTTCTCAAACTTCCAAGGAAGCATGCACCTAGTCCCATTGATTCTGCTGCCAGGACGGCATTCTGTGCTGCCAGTGCTGTGTCTATTACCGTCACAATGAATTGTTCCGTACTTTCAATTGTTTCAGTGATCGATGCATGATCAGCATTCTTGGCTCTTTCTCCCAGTACGTTCGCCCGATGCAGGTCACCGCAAAATACAAATAAATGACCATTATTTTTTACATAGGGCTGCCCGGAAACTTCCATTAAAGCTTGCTTCTTTGATTCATCTGTAATGCCGATAATGGTATAAGCCATCACAAAACTGGAGGTGGAAGCCTGCTGAGCAGATTGGACGATTGTATGTATTTGTTCTTTTGTCAGCTTTTCATCTTTAAATTTTCGGATGGAACGATGGCTGAGTATAGTGTCGATTGTTTCGTTCATTGTTATTATTCCTCATTTCTTGATAATTTTTAGGGTACGTTTGTTAGAAGCCTGTCCTGGATCGGAAATATCCTCGTTTTCACTGGAGGTTTGCATCTGGTCGGCTGTTTCGACACGAAGATGATCATTATCAATCCATCGCACATGGTCAAGAATTTGCTGATACTCTAGGACGTCTTTATCGCCTTCTTTTTCTAAGAGAGGAAGCTTTTCCCAATTGTTGATATCCATAACGATAAGGTCTGCGGCACTGCGGTCGAAGGATGTGCGACTGAATTCAAATGCCATTCTATCTTCGTCCGGTGACAGGTGCATTCCTTCGAATATTGCCATGTCTGCAAGCAGGAAGGCCTTATTACTTTCCGATGGATTCAACAGAAGATAGGAGCATAATTCTTTGGTGCAAGAGAATTCAAGCAGATAAATACTTAACTCTGGGTGGATACGCTCCAGATCCATTTTTTTAATTTTTTCATTCGGGTACTCGGCAGCTGCTAAATATCCCTTTAATATAGGGACAGCTTGGAGGTTGATGATAATCTGTTCGTCTTCCAAGGGAAACTCGATCCATTCGATTGTCTCATCTTCCTGTTCGTCTTCCATCAATTCCGGTTGTATTCCAGAGCCAGCGGATTCCTGCTTGACAATCGCTGGTTCATTATCTTCGGAACAAGAGGCCAAGAGGGACAAAAAAAGAATCAGAAATAATAGTCTGCGCATGGCAATGAACTCCTCTTCTTATATATCTCCTATGGGCAAGCAGCCATTCAATATGTGAATATAGTCAATTATACAATAATATGGAATATTTAGCAGTCCATCTGCAAAAAAAACTGCCATTTTCAGGCAGTTTTCATATAGTTTATTAAATTAAAGAAGGGGTATGAGTACGTTGGAGTAAAAGAGTCTGCACCTGTTGATTTCTATCATTGCTTCACATTTCGACACACGAGGTATGAATATGGTTCAATAGTTGGAAGAATGGTTAGATCAGGGAAACCTAGGCTTAAATGGCAACCGATTTATCACCGGTCATTTTATGATTGGCACGCAATTCTTCATGGATCGTTTTTTCCTTCAGCAAGGAATGGATTTCCCTGTATCCTTCTTTTACATTCTCGCCATCGAGGATCATGACGAAAGGTTGGTTTTTCCGATTAAAATAAAAAAATGATAATAGTTTGGGCAGGTTTCCTGCGTCTGCTATCAAATTGTCACGGTACAAATAAATATTTAAATGGCTCTTGGAACAATAATGATGTAGCGCTATAATATCCTGAGTGCCTATATTTCGGTCCAGTTCTATTTCATAGGATGAAATTTCCGGCAATTTAAGTCACCTCACGATTTTAATCTGTTTGGTAACCACGTACCCTTACATAGTTAGCACTAAACATGGTCTGGACTTGAATATCAATTACTGGCATTTTTTGATAAACTATAATCACTGCTAAAGACAGGCAACATGGTGATGGAGAGGGAGGATGCTAATGAAAACATTTAAATTGAAATCATTAGATATCATGAAACATGAAGCAGACGATATTGTCCAGGATGAAATTTCTTTACTGGATGGATTGATCATCAACCGTGAAGACGCCGAGAATCGGTGGCTCATAGAACTATATACCAATCAATCCTATCTTCATTTTTTTAATTCTTTATATGAATCGGGTGATGAGATTATCGTCCAAGGTAAGATCACGAAAGAAACCAACCAGCCAGCGACCTTCATCGCCTCCGTCATTGAAGTGAACGAGATTGCCGACAATATGAATGTGTTATTGATTGCTACGATGGTGGATCGTCAGAAAAATAAGATTGATGAGATGCTTACACTGCTGATTAATGAAGGATATGAGGGAGAAGAGCTTCTTCGTAAATTCAAGGATGTAACCTAAGTTTCTACTGAGGCTTACCAGTAAGCCAGTATGTTGTTGACTGGGTTTTCAGTAATCGGTTAATACCGCAATCCATAAGGAGTACCAACATGTATTATAGACAGAAGAACCAAGTAATGAGATGGGTACATACACTGTCCCCTTTTAAAATCCTATTGATTTTCTATTTCCTTGCTGTGATGATTTCGACTACTTTGATGTCCATGCCGTTCATATATCAGGATGGTGTGGATATTGCCTTCATTGATGTCCTTTTCACATCGGTAAGTGCCTTCAGTGTGACCGGGTTAAGTACCATCACGATAGCTGATACCTTGAGTACTGCTGGTATAATTGTACTTGCGCTGATCATGCAGTTAGGTGCTGTAGGTGTGATGGCAATCGGAACCTTCATCTGGCTGCTGCTGGGGAAAAAGATAACTCTGAAAGAGCGCCGCCTTATCATGACTGATCAGAATCAAACATCCTTTGAAGGAATGGTAAGACTAATCAAGCAGATCGTCATTGTTCTCTTGACGATAGAATTGATTGGCTTCCTAGTATTAGGAACGTATTTCCTTCAATATTTCCCTACAGCAGGGGAGGCTTATATGCATGGCTTTTTCGGTTCGGTCAGTGCCACTACCAATGGAGGCTTTGATATTACAGGAGCCTCTCTAGAACCTTTCAGCAATGATTATTTTGTCCAGTTCATCAATATTCTCCTGATCATTTTCGGGGCCATCGGTTTTCCAGTCCTTATTGAAGTGAAGAGCTTTATATTTGCTAAAGGAGAAGACCGACACAAAATGCGGTTCAGTTTATTTACAAAGGTAACCACTATGACCTTTCTCGTATTGTTGGTGGTTGGAGCTGGGTTTATTTATCTGCTAGACTTCAATAATTTCTTTGCAGGAAAAAGTTGGCATGAAGCTTTTTTCTACGCTTTATTCCAATCGGTTACCACACGGAGCGGCGGTCTATCGACCATGGATGTGAGCCAGCTTACGGAGGGGAACCATCTGTTCATGTCCATGTTGATGTTCATCGGTGCATCACCAAGCAGTGCGGGGGGAGGGATCAGGACTACTACCTTTGCATTGGTTGCCATTTTTCTCATCAGCTATGCGCGAGGAGGAAAAACAATCAGGCTGTTTAAGAGGGAAGTATACGATGACGACCTGTTAAAGGCTGTCACTGTCACTCTGTTGTCACTTATCTTTGTCTTTATCTCTGTTTTGTTGATGACAATCATTGAGCCATTCAGCCTACCCGAAATTCTCTTTGAAGTAACATCTGCTTTCGGAACAGTGGGGCTTTCCCTTGGCATTACCAGTGAATTGTCGACGTTCAGCAAGATTATGCTGATGCTTCTGATGTTCATAGGACGGGTAGGAATTGTGACCTTGCTGTTTGTTTTCAAAACAACCAAGAAAAGCGGGAATTATCATTATCCAAAAGAAAAGATGATCATTGGCTGATCCCTTTTATGTATGAACAGCTTGTGCCCAAGGGCACAAGCTGTTTTAGAGTCAAAACACCGAACGTTACTGGTTATACGAGATAGAGAGAAGAAGTAAATAAAAGAGTCTGCCTAAAAAAAGCCTAGCAATAGAAAGTTGCGCCTACGATAATCAGAAGGATAAAGAGAACGACGATCAGTGCAAAGGAATCGCCTCCATAATAATTGCCGCAGGCATTGTGGCCAAAGCCGCCGACATTATTGCCGTAGCCACCTACACCGTAATTATTATATCCCATTTCTATCCACCTCCTACTTACAGTTATACTATATGTCTGAATAAGGAAAGTGTATGGACGATTCGCCCAGTTTTGGATAAAAAGCGGATTTTTTCTTGGCCAGATGTAAAAAAACTGACGTCAAATAGACGTCAGTTTTTTACAAGGTCACATTTCGGTTGCCATGATATCAAGTATTTTAAGCTGATCATTTTCATAACCTAGGAGGAATTCGTATAGATAGGCTGTCAGCTTCGTTTCTTTTTGATTCTGTTGATTGCTCTTGATCTGTATTTCTGTTTCGATCCTGACGCTTTGGTTATCGTTGAGATCACTGGATAGCTCGTCATAATGAATATCCACTATCTGTATATACCTGTCCCGGAATTCTGCATAGCTCATTTCCATTTGGAGGGTGCTGCCCAGCAGGGTATAGGCGTTCACATAATCCCGTATAGCTATACTGTCCAGGAAGTAATCCACCAAGTATTCGGCGTCTTCTTTAAGGGCTTCAGGCTGGGAGCTTGTGAGCATATCTTCTGCCTGTACAAACTCAAGTTGGTCATTATGTGCCTGTTCTGACCATTGTTCTGCCTGTTCAATGACTTCATGTATAGGTATGCTGAATCCAATGGTGCCATCTTCTGTGCCAACTGAATTGACGGCAATCACTTCGCCCGTATATCTGTTAATCAAGGGGCCACCGCTGTTCCCATGGGTAATGGAAGCAGATATCTGATATACATTGGAATAGTTATAACCGTCTACCATAAACTGGCGGTCTTTGCCGGAAATAATGCCAGTGGTTACTGTATTCTGAAAGCCATGCGGACTCCCGAGGGCAATAACTTCATCGCCGATTTCTGCTGTATCTTCTCTTTGCACGGATGCATACCTTTGTCCAGCAAGCTGGGGAACGCGAATGACGGCTATATCAGTCTCTTTACTAAGACCGACAACAGCTGCAGGGTAGACTCGAGCGTCTGCCGTGCGGGCATATATGATATCCGCCTTATCAATGACATGGGCATTGGTGATAATGTCTCCTTTTTCGTTATAAAGAAAACCAGAACCGGTGGTCGTGTTGTTTTCAGTCCGACCTTGTATTTGAAGGACATTTTTTTCAGACTGGTGGATGATTGTTTTTAGATCAAGATCCCGGTTATCCGAATTAACTTTTTGGAGGAAGGGGTTGTTAATCTCCGTTTCTTCTTTTTTCCATTGCTCCTGAAGGAGGAGAAATCCAGCAATCCCTGCTAGCAATATAATTACTGACAGCAGGATGGGTAGGAAAAGACGTTTCCGCATGATTTTACACCTCATTGAACTTCTGCATGCTATTCATCATCTGTATACCAGGTAACTTTTTTCACTTCGACGTCAGGTTTCTCGTTTTGCAGGCCTGCTTCGTAATGAGTGAATTCAAATTCTCCTTTTTCTCCTGGAAATAATTTTTCGGGGTACACATATACCTTGTTTGAGAAAATTTCCTCATTGTCTCCTGTGATGAGAGCATATTCAGCCTGTATGGAGCCAATCGGAACAGTTGCAACACTTTTGACTTCACCGGATACCTTTAAATTTCCCTCACCATCTTTCTGAGCCTGTACGGACAACAATTTCACCGCATCTTTCTCATTGAGCTGGTCGTCTTGGGCAGCCGTATTGATGGCCTGTTCCACCCGCTGTATTCGGGCATTTTCAAAGGCGGATTGTTCTTTCTCGATGGTAGTCTTCAAGCTTCGCAGTTTTTCCGACGCAGGCGCATATTTCAGCCCGTCATCTACGAGCAGTTTCGCATCATTGAAGTGATAATTGTTCAATTGCTTACTGGCATTAGAAAATGTGAATGCAATAATTTTATCTCGAATGGAAGCTGCCATATCGGCACCTTCCTTACCTGTCAAATCCTCTGCTTCCCAGAGCAGGAGTTTCAATTGATCAATATCCGGTTCTTCCTTCATTCGCTCACTTAAATGAGCAGTCTTTATGGTTTCCCGTTCTGTGGAGATTTTTTCAAGCAGCTGATCGACAGCAGAGCCTCTATAGTTCTTCAATTCATTTTCCGCTTCGTTTACGACAGATAAAGCTTGTTGAAACTCGTTATTTTCCCTAAGTTTGTCTGCCTTTTTCAGCGAATGATCTATTTTCAAGGCAATATCCATGAATTGCAAAGAGATTTCCGCCTGTGGAAAGCCACTCGTCAACTCGGCCGCTTCGGCAAATGAGTTTCGTGCTGTATGCAACTCACCTTCCTTGAAACTCTGTTCTCCCAGGGTATAGAGTTCTTTTGCTTTATTTGTAGTATGTTGAAGGTAGATATAGTAAGAACCTAACGCAGCCAGCATAATTACCAAGACCATTCCTGGAAGGAGCCAGCTTCTACCGGAATTGCTATGTAATTCGCTGATACGGTTCTCTAAATCTACAGGCAGTTGTCTTCCGCAATGGACACAAAATTTTTCACCAATCTTGATTTCCGTACCACAATAAGGGCAATATAGCATGAATTCACCTGCTTTTTACCATTCATACCCGGTCATATAGCTACCGGGTAATCTTCTAAGACAGGTCCGGTAATTATGTATACCTGTCTTATATATTCTATATTTTAACATAATAATACTTTATTTAGGTTGGGGAAATTGGTATGATGATAAAGAGAAACCACACATAGGTGTTCCAGTAGGATAACGCATAACATTTGAAAGGGGAGCCAATAACATGGAATTATGGGAGATCGCCTTTGGCGCTGTCTGCTTTGGTATTTTAGCGCTTAATATAGGATACTGTCTATTTGATAATGAAGCATAAAAGCCAAGAAGCAGGTCGACAAATAACGGCCTGTTTCTTGGCTTTTGCTTATCGTGTGACTCCCCATTCACTGAATGGGTAAATGATCACTTCTGATTTCCCTATAATAGCATCTTCTTCTATAAAACCAAGTCCGTTCCTGCTGTCCTTGCTGATGGCTCTGTTATCTCCCATTACGTAATAGTTTTCTTCAGGAATATGTACTGGCCCGATATTGCCAGTCCGCTCGAGGTTCATCTCACTCAAGAAAGTCTGCTCGTATCTATCTCCATTGATATATAACCTGTTATTTTTTATTTCAATAGTCTCTCCCGGTAAACCAATAATCCTTTTTACGTAATTTTTTGTGGGACGTTCAATGATCACTACATCCCCGCGATTTGGCTCATCGAGCAGGTAGACAATCTTATTGAAGATTACCCTTTCCCCATCCTCTAGAGTAGGCTCCATGCTTTCCCCTTCAACAATAGAAGTGGCGAAAATGAAAGACCTTAAGATGAATGCTATGAGTAAGGCCACAACGATTGCTTTTCCCCACTCCATCCATTCACTATTTTCCTTTGTCAAAGAAAGCCACCCTTTCTTGCTAACATTCCTTCACTATTATATTAGCATAAGTACATCTTGCCTTCGAGCTTTTACTGCCATCATAAAGATAATGAAAGCAGGAGGCAGGTGGTTTCATTTGGAAAGCTGTACATCAGTGGATGGAGTGAATGAACCAATTCATTCGCTGTTATCCAGTGTTGGTCAGCCCAGACCCAGTCTCTATGGAAAAGAGCACATATAGCCTAGCTCAGGGCTGCTTGCTGCAGGTAGATCTCTAGGCGATCCAGTCCTTTCTTCAGTGTATCCATACTGTATGCATAGGAGAGACGCATATAACGTTCGCCTTCCGAAGAGAAGCTGCTTCCCGGCACCAAAGCTACTCCGCCTGTTCTAACCAAATCCAATCCCAGCTCGAAGGAGGTCAATTCCTTTATAGGGAATTTCGGGAAGAGGTAGAAAGCGCCCTCTGGCTTGGAAACTTCCAATCCCATGTCAACCAGCCTGTTATAAACGTAATCACGTCTTTTTTTATACTCGGCTCTCATCTGCTCTGTGCTCTCTGTACCTGATTGAAGTGCTTCCAATGCTGCATACTGGCTGATAGATGAGGCACATGACACATTATATTGGTGCACTTTCAGCATATGGGTCTGCAGCCATCCCGGCGCGAGGGCATATCCAATACGGAATCCTGTCATCGAATGGGATTTCGAAACACCATTTATCACAATTGTTTGGTTCTTCACTTCTGGGAAACCAGCGATGGAAGTATGTTGCTGACCATAGGATAGTTCACTGTATATTTCATCCGATAGTATGAAAATATCTTTTTCCTTCAGTACATCCACCAGTTCACGGTATTCTTCCTGAGAATAGGAAGCACCAGTCGGATTGGAAGGGGAGGGAAGAACCACACACTTCGTTTTATCTGATATCTCGCTCATCAACAGCTGTTTCGTCAGTTTGAAATCTGACTCTGTCGTATCCACATGGACAGCCTTGCCTCCAGCTAAATGAATTAATGGTTCATAACCGGGATAAATCGGAGCCGGGAGGATGACTTCATCACCCGGTCTTAAAATGGTTCGGAAAGTGATATCGATTGCCTGGGATGCTCCATTGGTGACGATGATCTCGGAATTAGCATCATATTCTAGACCGTAGTGATTCTTTTGAAAAGTGGATATTGCTTTCCGCAGCTCCAATATTCCCGCATTGCTTGTATAGGTGGTGCGGTTATCTTTCAGCGCCTGCTCTGCCGCCTGCTTAACATTGGTAGGAGTATCGAAGTCTGGCTGGCCGATCGTCAAGGAGACGACATCTTCTTCCTCTGAGACCAACTGAGAGAACTTGCGAATTCCAGAGATTTCAATACTTTTTACGTTTTCATTCAATAAATGTTCCAATTGTCAATCCTCCAAACAAACTAAAAAAATAAAATGTTATAAAATGTTCAAATAATTTCGATTTACTAGATGAAAACTGGGGTATAATAGCCATATAAACATAAAAGGAGTGTACCACATGAGACCTAAATCGTTAAATTTTGAACAATTGGTTCAAAAAAATAAAGAAGAATTACTGGATAATGAAAAAGAAATCACCAAAATAGAAATGCGCTTGGAAAGAAGGCAAGAAGAATTGGTGAAAGAGAAACAGGATGGTTAATAGTTAATCATCCTGTTTTCTTTCGCTTCAGCGGGAGTATATGTCCTGCACTGCTACCATACAGTTGAATGAGTATTACAGCCCCGATGATCAGACCCATACCAGCTGTCTGTATGGAGGAGAAGCTCTCTTGGAATACAAAAACACCGATCACAGTAGCTACAACAGGCTCAATAGTGGAGAGGATCGAAGCCTTGGAAGCCTCTGTGTGCTGGAGTCCGTAAGTATAAATGATATAAGCGACAGAAGTAGGTAAAAACCCCAATCCTGCAGCAAAAAAGAGGACCTTGGGATCTGTAAAGAGATGAGCCTTGTCCGCATAAGGAAAGAGTGGCAGGAGGGCCAGTGACGCTACGATGAAAGTGTACGCGGTTATACTCAAACTCGTATATTTTTTAAGCGCATACTTGCTGAAGATGCTATAGAAAGCATACCCCAGACCTGAGCCAAGTCCGAATAAAACACTGACCAATTGCACGTTCCCAAGGCTCCATGGCATTAATCCCACTACCAGGCAAGTCCCTGCCAAGGTAATCAGCAAAGCAGCCATCTTCATTTTTGTCAGAGGCTCCTTGAACAGCAGGGAAGAGAGAATTGTCACAAAAGCTGGAGCTGTATAGAGCAAGGCAGTTGCCATTGGAATGGTGGAAAGTTCAATGGCCGAGAACATACAGTAATTGAAAAAGATGATGCTCAATATGCCGGTGCCGAGAAAATACTTCAGGTCTGTAGCCTGCTTTAGTTTGAGTTTTCCAGGTGATGCGATCAACAGATAGCCCCCAAGCATGACAGCGGAGAACCATACCCTTAAAGTGACCACCTCCATTGGAGTGAAACCAAATTCATACAAGTTCTTGACATACCAGCCAATCGTTCCCCATAGAGCCGCACCTAAAATAATATATAAGAATGCCTTATTCATCTCATCCCTCCTAATTAATACATACCCAACGCCAATTATAACAGAAAATTCTATACTTGAAGCATCAGTCTCAAGGTATAGACACTAATTCTATTGTTTAAAATGGTGATAGAAAACAGGGAAGGAGGAGGGATAATGTGCTGCAGAAAATGATGGATAGGATTGCTCTTCTGCCGGAATGGGCTAAAGAAGCGTATATTTTACTTGCCATTACCCTAATTGGCATCCTGGTCGTTTACAAGGTTGCAGAGCCTATCGTCCATTGGATGGTTTTTAAGAAAATGATCCATCTATTAAGTTATGCTGTTTCCAGCTTTGGAATACTTGCCTCATTATTGTTACTCACTGTTTGGTCAGGGGATGAGCACTATGCATACCTGTTGAAAGTAGTTTTACAAGGTTTTGCTGCTTTTGGTGGAGGATTGATAATAACGACGATTTATCGAAGGTTTACGAAAAGAATTAGATGAGAGAAGGAGAAACCAGCAGTGGGGCCGAGACTAGAATAGCTGCCCAAATGATGGACAGCTATTTTATGATTATTGGACGTGTGTACCTCCGCGAAGATTGTTCTGCAAGTTTTCCAGCCATTTATACACGGGGATGTAATATTCCTGGGGTTCCTTGAGGCTGTGTGGCGCTGCTGTCATCACCAGTTCTTTCTCAGAATCCGATAGTTTTTCAAATTGGTCTTTCAGACGATGTGTCTGTTGAGCATGCTTTTCCAGTTCATTTATGAAAATTTGTAAGTGTTGCATCTGTTTTACCCTCCTTTAGTAATCTAATACCTTAACGGAGGGGTGATAAAACCTGATATGGTCCTATGTTGTATACATGAATCTTCAGAAATGCCGATGTGGTTTCGTAGGCGGCCATTCCATCTTACCCAGGGAGGAAGGAGTGAAGTAGGAAGAGGAATAGCTTCTCCTTTGCCGGGTTTGCTTCTCTTTTTTCGGTTTCCACCCGATATACTGGTAAATGGCTTTCTTTGCTTGTGAGAGAGACATTTTGGCGGGAGGATTACGATAACTTTGATCCAGAGAGCCTAAATGCTTTAATCCTTTGATGTCTTCTTTCGCCGGAGGGATATGGAAATAGTAATCTGCCACTTTGACCAGAAGTGTAGAGTGCTGATTACTGAACTTTGGATGGTCGGAGAAATGCAGACCAATTTTCTCTGCTTTTTTTTCCTTAAGTAGACGGCTGATCGCCTCTTTCTTAATGTGGTAGAGATGCTTGGGTTCAGGAGCTGTCTTAGCATGGCGGTTGATTGTATACAGTGCTTTCGCAATCTCACCTGTCGGAATATCCTGTGGCATGTCTTTACCTCCTTTCATTTCCCCTTGATTTCTTTCTATAGTACCTTAATGGATGCTATTCTGCAAGATGAGTAGATAGGGAAGGAACCAAAGAAAATAGACCGGCCTATATAGGCCGGTCTTCAGCTTGTAGAGAAACCCTGTGTTTTTCTACAAGCTTTTTTTCTTGCCTCCAGGAGCACAGACCATT